>CAYPJI010000090.1:0-1085 GCA_964411045.1 uncultured Methylobacter sp.
CGCGCCAGTAACTTTGCTCACCGCTTTGCAAATCCAGGAACGGATAAGCATTGACCACATATTTATCAATGACGGACGGGATAATATCCTTGCCGAAATCACGGCTTGACCCCCGCGTATCGGCATCCTTGATCAATTGTTCATACAAAAACGCGGCGTTGAAAATATAAATCCCCATCGACGCCAGTGCGGTATCGGTTCTGCCCGGCATGATCGGCGGATTTTTCGGTTTTTCCACGAACGACTTAACGCGCCGGTTGACATCGACGTCCATGACGCCAAAAGCCGTCGCATCCTGCAGCGACACTTCGATGCAGCCTATCGTTAAATCGGCATTTTTTTCGACATGATCGGCCAGCATGGGGCCGTAGTCCATTTTATAGATATGATCGCCGGCCAGCACAAGGATGAATTCCGGCCTGCGGCTGCGCAGAATATCGATATTCTGGTAAATCGCATCGGCAGTCCCTGCGTACCAGGAGCCTTCCTCATGCCTTTGCTGGGCCGGCATCAGGTCGACATACTCGCCGAACTCGCCGCGTAAAAAACCCCATCCCTGCTGAATATGACGAATCAGGGAGTCGGCTTTATACTGAGTCAGAACGCCTACTTTACGAATGCCGGAATTGATGCAGTTGGACAACGGAAAATCGATGATCCTGAACTTGCCGCCGAAAGGAACAGCGGGCTTGGCGCGCCAATCCGTCATATTCTCCAATCGCGAACCACGACCACCGGCTAGGATTAAAGCAATGGTATTGCGTGTTAAATGACTGACAAAACGATCATGATGCTGATTACTGGTCGCTGACATTTTCGATCTCCATGTGGAATAGGCTCACAACTGTTATTTAATTTTTGGTAATATTTACGCATTCATTATCACGAAATCATTATCTTACTATTCCGAGGGCATTCAAAGTGAAAAAGCAGTCGACCAGTACGCTTGACTCCGATTCTATTAAAATCATAGAAGCCAGGCATCATGACCCTTTTTCTGTTTTGGGCCGCCATCAAAAAAACAAGTCAACTCAGATTAAAGTCTACCTGCCTTACGCCGAATCAGTGCGCCTGGACAATGATGG
>CAYPJI010000090.1:1095-8023 GCA_964411045.1 uncultured Methylobacter sp.
GCGTTCCAGAGAATAACCGGTACGGACTTTTTTGAATATAACGCCGAAAGTGAAGAATTACCAAAACATTATAAGCTCTCCTGGATAGATAAGGACGGCCATTCGCACGAGAATTACGACCCGTATGATTTTCCTGTGCAGTTATCGGAGTTTGACCGGCATTTATTCGGAGAAGGCCGCCACTGGCACATCTATCAGAAACTGGGCGCTCACCTGCATAGCGCTGACGGCATTGAGGGCGTGCTATTCGCTGTCTGGGCGCCCAATGCCGGCCGGGTCAGCGTTATCGGCGACTTCAATCTGTGGGACGGCCGCTGCCATCCGATGCGAAATCTCGGCAGCAGCGGCATCTGGGAGCTGTTCATACCGGATCTGACAACCGGCTGTTTATACAAGTTTGAAATAGTGAACCGGCAGAGCAATGAAGTTCTGATCAAGACCGACCCTTACGGGCAGCAATTTGAATTCCGCCCCAAAACGGCCTCCATTGTCGTGAATGAAAGAGGCTATGCCTGGCAGGACCACCAATGGATGAACCAGCGCAGCACAAGCCGCGATTGGCTGCATGAACCCATGTCGATCTATGAAGTCCATCTGGGCTCCTGGAAACGTGATCCTCGGGGCAATTTCCTCAATTATCGCGAACTGGCGGCACAGCTCGTCGACTATGTAAAAGAAGTGGGCTTCACCCATATTGAACTGCTGCCCGTGACCGAACATCCTCTGGATGCGTCGTGGGGTTATCAAACCACCGGCTACTTCGCGCCGACCAGCCGCTACGGAACCCCCGATGACTTCCGCTATTTCATCGACACTTGCCATCAAAACAACATAGGCGTCATCCTGGACTGGGTGCCCGCGCATTTCCCTAAGGATTACTTTGCCCTGGCTCGCTTCGACGGCAGCGCGCTTTATGAGCATGAAGACCCGCGCAAAGGCGAACACCGCGACTGGGGCACGCTGATCTATAACTACGGCCGCAACGAGGTAAAAAACTTCTTGCTGTCCAGCGCCATCTTCTGGCTGGAAGAATTCCATCTCGATGGCCTGAGAGTCGATGCCGTCGCCTCGATGCTCTATCTGGACTATTCTCGCGACCCGGACGACTGGATTCCGAACATCTATGGCGGCAACGAGAATCTGGAAGCCATCGACTTTCTGAAAGAACTGAATACGGTCACGCACGACCAGCATCCCGGCACCGTCATCATGGCCGAGGAATCCACTTCCTGGCCGCAGGTGACAAGGCCGACCTGGACCGGCGGGCTGGGCTTCTCCATGAAATGGAATATGGGCTGGATGCACGACACTCTGGCCTATATGAGCCAGGAGCCTATCCACCGCCAATATCATCATGACCAGCTCACCTTCGGCATGCTTTACGCGTTTACCGAAAACTTCACCCTGCCCTTCTCGCATGACGAGGTCGTGCACGGCAAAGGTTCCTTAGTCAACAAGATGCCCGGCGACGAATGGCAACGCTTTGCCAATCTGCGGCTGTTATATACCTATATGTACACCTATCCGGGCAAAAAACTGCTGTTTATGGGCTGCGAATTCGGACAAGGCACGGAATGGAATTTCAACCGGGCTCTGGACTGGTACGTATTGGATTATGGGCATCATCGCGGCGTGCAAAAACTGATCAAAGACTTGAACACACTCTATAAAGATCATTCGGCTTTATACACGCATGATTTTGACCATCACGGGTTTGAATGGATCGATTGCCACGATGTACAACAGTCCATCATCAGTTACCGCCGCAAAAGCGATCATGAAGATCTGTACATCATCCTTAACTTTACTCCGGTCGTCAGGGAACACTACCGGATCGGCGTCCCGCAAGCCGGCAGCTACACCGAAATCTTCAATTCCGATTCCAACTATTATGACGGCAGTAATGTCGGCAATGGCCAGGTTACCTCGGAGCCTGTAGCCTGGATGAATCAGCCTCATTCCATCAGCCTTACTTTACCCCCTTTAGGAGCCATCATCTTAAAGCCATAAAGGATTGCAAAAACAAGCTATGAAAAAAATACTTTTTGTCACCAGCGAAGCACACCCTTTGATTAAAACCGGAGGCCTCGCTGATGTTTCAGGCAGCCTGCCCAAAGCATTGGCCGAGTTATCACAAGACGTCCGTCTGCTCATGCCCCATTATCAGGCCATAAAAACGCATGGCGATGTCCGCTTTCTTTGCTCCGTGCGAGTCGATAACCGCGATGTCAACATTCTTGAAACGCGCATGCCGGATAGTCCGGTTATCGTCTGGCTGGTCGATTATCCCGAGTTTTTCGATTATCCCGGCAATCCTTATCACGATGAGCAAGGCAACGACTGGCCCAACAATGCCGAACGTTTCGCCTTGTTTTGCCGCATTGCCGCAGAAATCGCCATGGATCGGGCTCACCTGAACTGGAAACCCGATCTCGTGCACTGCAATGACTGGCAGAGCGGTCTGGTTCCTGCATTGCTATCCCTGGAACAAGACCGGCCGGTTACCGTGTTCACTATACACAACATGGCTTATCAGGGTTTATTCCCGAGCAGCAGCACAGCCCTATTGAATTTACCGGGTCAGTTATGGCAGCCTTATGGGCTTGAATTCCATAGTATGCTGTCCTTTATAAAAGGCGGCCTGGTTTATGCCGACCGCATTACCACAGTCAGTCCGACTTATGCCCAGGAAGTACAGACACCGGAACTGGGTTACGGCCTTGAGGGGCTTTTGACTTATCGCAAGGAGTTCTTAAGCGGAATTATCAACGGCATTGATACCGAACAGTGGAATCCGGCAACCGACCCCCTCATTGAGCAGCCCTATCAGACCGAATCGCTCCAGGACAAACAACTCAACAAGTCCGCCCTGCAGAGAAAACTGTCGCTGCCGGTTGACAAGCAAGTTCCGGTCATTGGCCTGATCAGCCGCTTGGTTGAACAAAAAGGCATAGACCTGTTGCTGGAGTGTCTGCCCGAAATGGCCGCCATGCCTTTGCAATTTGCACTGCTCGGCAGCGGCGACAAGGTCTTTGAACAACGACTGTTGAATTTTGCGCATTCATATCCCGACAAGATCGCAATCACTATCGGCTATGATGAATCACTGGCCCATCTTATCGAAGCCGGCGCCGATATTTTCCTGATGCCGTCACGGTTTGAGCCCTGCGGCCTGAATCAGATGTACAGTCAACGCTACGGCACTCTGCCGGTCGTACGCAAGACCGGCGGTCTGGCCGATAGTGTCGTTGATGCCGTCCCTGAAACAATCGGCAATGGCACGGCCACCGGCATTGTTTTCAACGACGCCAGCGCCGGCTCCCTGATGGAAGCGATCAAGCGCGCGCTGATTTTATACAGCATGCCCGACATCTGGAAAAAACTACAGGTTAATGCCATGAAAAAAGATTTTTCCTGGCAGCGCAGCGCCGAGCAGTATCTGGAATTATATCGGAGCATCTCAGTCCACCCTTGAAAAGGCGGCCATCCCGGCCGCCTTTAACCGCTTGTTAGCCCGTGGAGGTTGAGTTGGATATAACACGCCTGCTATTGATCCTCATGCTGCTGTCCGGCAAGCTCGCCCTAGCGGAACAAACCGTTATTGAAGTGATCCCGCTGGCTAACCGGCCAGCCTCCGAGATACAGCCCCTACTCGAGCCCTTGTTGGAATATACCGACCATGTGATTGCCAACGGCTCCAACCTGGTGATCAAAACCACGCCGGAACGGTTGACTGAAATCAGGGCACTGGTCAGCGAACTGGACACCCGACTGAACAATCTGGTCATCACGGTCATTCAAAGCCGGCAGCTGACCATCGACGAACTCAACGCAGCAGCCAGAGTCAGAATCAGCGGTCCGATCGATGATCCATCGAAAGCCCACGCCAGCGTATATGGCCACTACTCTCAAAATCAGAATCAGTACGCCAGCGAGAGCACGCAAACTATTCGGACCCTGGAAGGCAATACGGCTTACATTCAAGCCGGCAACACGTATCCAATGGAAAACGTGCAGATCTATGATTCGGGCTATGGCCCTACAGTATCCACTACAACCGACTTTATCGACACGACGGCGGGCATTGCCGTCACGCCGAGGCTATCAGGCGAACAGGCCATTCTGGACGTTTCGCCCTGGTCGGACAAACTCAACGCGCGCGGCCAGATTGAAACCCAAGGCGCACAAACCACAATTCGGGTCAAGCTGGGCGAATGGGTGGAACTGGGCGGCATCTACGAGGACAACCAAAGCAGAGGCGGTGGAAATTTGGCCCACAGTCAACAGAACGGCCAAAATAAGCTGCGTATTTTTGTGAAAGTCGACAAGACTGATTAGAAAACAAGCGCTGGAACATAAAACCAAATCTGGACATTTACGGCTTAAGTTACAGCAAAAGCGGTCTATCGATTAAAAACAATCCGTAAGATAAGCGAATTGCAGAGCGGCTACGAGTTTTCCCGCATCTGCTCGAGCGGGTTAGCGAGCAGAAGAGCGACCAGCAACACAGGGCTCCAGAGATTGAATACCGCCCGCCGCTAAGCATCAGCTACGCGCGCTTGACGTGTCCTGTAAAGTGCACAATCAAGAACGATACCTCTGCCAATGATATTATTGCCCTTCGGTGCCGTTAATCAAATCGTCGCCATTGCTGCCGCCGCAAACCGCTTCATTCCCGCCGAGTTCATCGGCAGAATCGCCGTCCCCCAGTTCGAAAATGGCATCGTTATCTTGCATATCGTACTGTAAGTCGGATTCAGCGTTTTCCTCTATTCCTTCAAGAGGCGGAGATCCGGAACAGCGAAAATCCATTGCGACATCTGCTTTTAGAGCGGAAGCAATATTCGGTTCTATTCCGTGAGATGTAATAGCGTAAAAAAACAGTATAGCGGCCAATGGATAAATTTTCATAACCTAATTCCTCTTTTCTTGCGCAATCACGCCTTACCTTAACTATTGCCCCTTCCTCAAGTCATGCCGACTGGATTGGAGCTTTAGCGAAAGACCGGCCCTGGTGACGTTCAGACCTCTCTTCGCCAGTCACTTATTGCAAGCTGATTATGATATTCGGACGATTCAGGAGAAATTGCCGGGGCAAAGTGATCCAAGAACCACGACGATTTATTCCCATACCGTTCGAAGCAGAACTTTAAAACAGGCACGAAGTCCGCTTTATTTTTACCACAATTAAAAATACTGCGAAAACAAAATTAAGACTTACCTGTTCTTTATCCTCCTCTCACCGAGAGAAGACTGGGATGAAGTGATCTAAAAGAAAGCTATTTTTTGCATTCAACCGGGCGGCTCTTTTTTAATAATTGTCTGCCTGCTGGCAATACCTATTCGGAAACCCTGGTGGATTGAAGCCTCGGGTCCGTTTTGAGGCAGTCAATTTCCCTGTACAGTCGGGGCTGACGCTGAAAACTGCCCGGCCAGGCTCAGAGCCCTGGCTCATGTAAACATTAACCTTGCTGCCACGGCTTATAGATACCGTTACCGATGATCACTAACGCGACAGTTACCCAGCCCCGCCTATCCATGTACCCGCGCAGTTTCGATTCGAGCTTTGCTCCGCCGACCGCCGGCAACCTGGCCACCCGAAAGAATCGCGCGCCGCGGCCAATCGGGGAAGCTAAAACAAAAAGGCATAAACGTCATGCTCAGCGCGCCCGTTGCAATCGTGAACGCCTTATAAGGAATCAATGAAACCCCACGATAAAAATCGTCCAGAATCCCCGCTCCTCGAACCACTTCTTCGCCAGCAAGTCACTGTCCCAATAATGCGTCGTCTCAGGCCACAGCCCGATGCTGTCGAACATAAATAGCCGATCCTATAACCCAAAATGCCGCCCAGAACCGAAGCGATCGTGGCCACCGTTGCCAGTCGAAAGGCTCTATCGGGCTGCGGCAATGCCATCGGCACCAACATGATGGAGGGCGGGATCAGAGGATGCGGCAAAACTTACTGCGCACAGAAGCCTGGCCGCATGCCGATCGCCTTATCATATAATTTCTGGAACATCACATTTCCGTTCCCGGCAAAAAAGGCACAAAACTTACCGGCTCCAGTTCTTCAACTTCAAATCCGCCTTGTATGCGGATAACCCGTTGCAACATCTGATTGCCTGCCTTGCCGACCGGAACAATCATGACGCCGCCCAACGCCATCTGTTGCAGCAGCGTATCAGGAACTTCAGACGGTGCGGCCGACACAAGGATGCCGTCATAGGGCGCACGTTCCGGCCAGCCCAGGATGCCATCGCCATGCAGAAAACTGACGTTCTTCAGTTTTAAATCCCACAAATGGCTTTTGGCTTTTCTCTGCAAAGGCCAGATTCTTTCTATGGAATATACGTGATCGACCAACTGCGCCAGAATGGCGGTCTGGTAACCGCAACCGGTACCGATCTCAAGCACTCTCGCCGGGCGGCCGAACTCGAGCAGCAATTCCGTCATTCTGGCGACGATATAAGGCTGAGAGATAGTCTGATTATAGCCGATAGGCAAAGCGACATCTTCATACGCCCTGCTCGACAATGCCTCATCCATGAAAATATGCCGCGGCGTATTGCACATCGCATCGAGGATTTTATTGTTTTTAATACCCTGTTGCGATAAGCGGCTGACCATGCGCTCCCGGGTACGCCGGGAAGTCATACCGATCCCTTGCAATCGTTGCATCATAAGCCGTTCTCCTTAGGCAACCATTCCTTTATAGCATTTACGCGCTCATACCGGGTTAAATCGACTTGTAAAGGCGTAACTGACACATAACCTGTATTAATGGCATAAAAGTCAGTTCCGGGGCCGGCATCCTGTTCTGTTCCCGGAGGCCCCACCCAATAAATAATGCGCCCGCGCGGGTCATTACTCTTGACCACCGGTTCGGCCTTATGCCGCTGGCCCAAGCGCGTAGCCTGATAGCCTC
>CAYPJI010000091.1:0-7983 GCA_964411045.1 uncultured Methylobacter sp.
GTTGTTCCGGGCGATGGAAGAAGAGCGTCGCCGTCAGGAAGATCACATCGAGCTGATTGCCTCCGAAAACTATACCAGCCCGCGCGTGATGGAAGCACAAGGCTCTCAATTGACCAACAAATATGCGGAAGGCTATCCCGGCAAGCGTTATTACGGCGGCTGTGAATTTGTCGACAAAGCCGAGCAACTGGCAATTGACCGCGCCAAGGCACTGTTCGGCGCCGATTACGCCAACGTACAGCCTCACTCCGGCTCGCAAGCCAACATGGCCGTATTCATGGCACTGATTCAGCCCGGCGATACCATTTTAGGCCTGGCGCTGTCCGATGGCGGCCATTTGACGCACGGCGCCAAACCCAACTTTTCCGGCAAGATCTACAATTCCGTACAGTACCACCTGGACCCGAAAACCGGCCTGGTTGATTACGATGAAGTCAGACGTCTGGCGCAGGAACATCGCCCCAAAATGATCGTGGCCGGGTTCTCCGCCTATTCACGCGTCATGGATTGGGCGCTTTTCAGGGAAATCGCCGATGAAGTCGGCGCTTATCTGTTTGTCGATATCGCGCACGTGGCGGGCCTCATCGCCGCCGGCCTGTACCCCAACCCGATGCCTTATGCCGACGTTGTCACCAGCACCACGCACAAAAGCCTGCGCGGCCCTCGCGGCGGCCTCATCCTGTGCAAGAGCAACCCGGAACTGGAGAAAAAGCTCGATTCCAATATCTTCCCGGGTATTCAGGGCGGCCCTTTGATGCACGTCATTGCGGCCAAAGCCGTGGCTTTCAAGGAAGCCATGCAGCCTGAGTTCCGCATTTACCAGCAGCAAGTCATCAAGAATGCCAAAGCCATGGCCGAAGTCTTCATGAATCGCGGCTTTGATGTCGTTTCGGGCGGCACCGACAATCACCTGATGCTGGTTTCGCTGATTCCCAAAGGCATCACCGGCAAAGCCGCCGACGCCGCCTTGGGCAGAGCGCATATTACCGTCAATAAAAATGCCGTGCCCAACGACCCTCAATCGCCATTTGTCACCAGCGGCATTCGCGTCGGCACGCCGGCTCCGACATCGCGCGGCTTTAAAGAGCCGCAAATGATCGAAATCGCCAATCTGATGTGCGATGTCATGGAAAATATGGAGGACGAAAACGTCATCGCCGCAGTCCGCGAAAAAGTCAGCATACTGTGCGCTCGCTTCCCTGTGTACGGTGAATAAGCTGTAAAACAGATCAAGCCCTGGGCCTGCTTCATATCCGATGAAGCAGGCTTTTGACGTTTATTGAATTGAAAAATCACATCAGATCGGGAGGTACCATGTCTGATATCGAAATCGCGCAGAAAGCGAACATGAAGCCCATCATCGGGTTGGTCAAAGAGCAATACGGCATTGACGCCGAGCATCTGGACCCTATAGGCCATTACAAAGCGAAAATGTCGCTGGAATATGTCAACAGCCTCAGCGACAAGCAAGACGGCAAGCTGATTCTGGTGACCGCGATCAGCCCGACGCCGGCCGGCGAAGGCAAAACCACCACCACGGTGGGCCTTGGCGACGCCCTGAACCGCATCGGCAAAAAAGCCATGATGTGCCTGCGCGAACCTTCCCTGGGCCCGTGCTTCGGCGTCAAAGGCGGAGCTGCCGGCGGCGGTTATTCGCAAGTCGTGCCGATGGAAGACATCAACCTGCATTTTACCGGCGATTTTCATGCGATCGGCGTGGCGCACAACCTGCTGTCAGCCCTGATAGACAATCACATCAATCACGGCAACGAGCTGGACATCGATCCTCGGCGCATTCAGTGGAAACGCGTCGTCGACATGAACGACCGCGCCCTGCGCAATATCGTCGTCGGCATGGGCGGCCCTGCCAATGGCTATCTGCGTGAAGACGGTTTCGATATTGTCGTCGCCTCCGAAGTCATGGCGATTCTGTGCCTGGCGACCAGCCGCGCCGATCTGAAAGAACGCCTCGGCCGTATCGTGATCGGCTATAAATCCGACAAAGTAACGCCGGTTTATGCCCGCGACCTGAAAGCGCACGGCGCCATGGCCGCCCTGTTAAAGGATGCGATCAAGCCGAACCTCGTGCAAACGCTGGAAAACAACATCGCGATCATCCACGGCGGCCCGTTCGCCAATATCGCACACGGCTGCAACACGGTCACGGCCACCAAAACCGCCCTGAAACTGGCCGACTATGTGGTCACCGAAGCCGGTTTCGGCGCCGACCTGGGGGCCGAAAAATTCATCGACATCAAATGCCGCATGTCCGGCCTGACGCCGTCTGCCGTCGTGCTGGTCGCCACCGTCAGAGCACTGAAATTTCATGGCGGCGTGGCCAGGGAAGAACTGAATGTCGAAAATCTGGCAGCCCTGGAAAAAGGCTTTGAGAACCTGGAACGGCACCTGAGCAATATCAACAACCATTACGGCCTGCCCTGCGTGGTCTGCATCAATCATTTCACATTCGATACCGATGCCGAAATCGCATTGCTGAAAGCAAAATGCGAAGCCCTCGGCGTCAAATGCGTTGTTTCCAGGCACTGGGCCAAAGGCGGCGCCGGCGCCGAAGAACTGGCCCGGGAAGTCGTCAATATTGTGGACAACCGCGATCCCGGATTCAGCTATGTTTATGACGAGAACCTGAGCCTGTGGGAAAAAATCGAAGCCATCGCCACCAAGCTGTACGGCGCGGCAGGCGTTACGGCCAATGCCAAGGTCAAGGGACAACTGGCGGCATGGGAAGCCGACTATGGAAAATTCCCGATCTGCATGGCGAAGACGCAAATGTCATTCTCCACCAATCCGAACGCCAAAGGCGCGCCTAGCGGCCATACGGTCGAAATCAGGGATGTCAGGCTCGCTAATGGCGCCGGTTTCATCGTCGCCATTGCCGGCGACATGATGACCATGCCGGGCCTGCCTAAAGTGCCGGCCGCGGAGCGGATCGATATTGACGATGACGGCAAAATTACCGGCTTGTTTTAGCCTTAGCCGGGCCCACCACTAGCCCGATAAAAAAAGCCTCTGACGGTTTTTTAACCGTCAGAGGCTTTTTTATTTGTATCAGAGCCTTTATGTAGGGCGGGTTAGACGCGCTAATCACTGAATCTTCCGCAGGCAGTCGCTCTCCGCGCGTCGTAACCCGCCTTTGCCAACCCGCCCCCTACGCGCTTATAAGATTAACCGGCGTAATAGGCGTTGAGCCCCTGCATAACCGTCTCTTTATCGATATCCGCGCCCATATTGATCATGGCATCGGCGAAGCGGCTGACGATCTCGCTAATCGCTTCAACAGTCAATTGATTCAGGATGCCGATCCGTATTTGCACAGGCTCCGACAAGGTTGTCCAGATTGCAAAGCCTTCGGCGCGGCAATTGGCGACCAGCTCTTTCTCCCTGCCTGCCAATTTGTCGGGTAAATTCAGCACGACCAGACTGGTCATGTTGGAAGTGGTTTCACACCCCATAGCCTGAACGGCTTGTCTTAATGCCGCCTCATGATAAGCATAATCGGCCGCTTTCTGCTTAACCGTATGCGTCAGCAGAATCCGCAAGGCCTCATGGAACGCAGCCACGGCATAAGACGAATGCGTACGGTGGTAAACCGCCGCCGTATCCTGACCATCGATAATGCCCCAGTGGCGCGCTTCCAGAATAGGGTGATGCGCATAGGTGTAGCAGCCGCGTCTGGCTAAAAGATTGATCGCTTCATCACGGAAACTGACCGGCGCATAGGTCAACGGCAGGCTTAAAACGCCTTTCTGCGGGCAAGACGCCCAGGCGACGATGGCCGGATAGTCATCGATGCTGAAATCGGCGACGCCCAGACTGGACACGGCATCGACAATACCCATGACGCCATGTCTGGCGCAGGCGTCATTAAAGCCTTTCAGATCATTGACACGGCCACTGCCGGTTTCCCAATGCGCCATGAAAGCCCACATTGGCTTATGCCTGGCCAGTGCGGCCTCGACGGTTTCAGCGCTCACGGATTGTCCATGCGGTACATTCACGATCGTTACATTGGCGGGTTTCGGATTTAAGGGATCGGCCGCCAGATCCTGAATGCCGGAGGCCTTCATGCGGATCGCCTGCCCGTCAATGCCGCTAAAAGTGCCGTTAACGAACGCGACGACGCTGTCGCCTGGAAGAATCAGGCTAAATACGCAATCCAGACCGCTGAAGCCAGTACCGGCGACACCGAAGGTATAGGCATTTTTCGTGCCCCATACTTCGCGAAGCATCTGTTTAGCTTCAATCATCCCTCTCACGACATCGGCTTGCATATGATCGGCAACGCCGGTTTTGCACAAGCGCTCGAGCACTCTGGGATCTGTGTTGCCAGGACCGGGGCCTGCGGCTAATGTATTGGGGATTTCCAAAGCAGGAAAGATAGTCATTAAAAACTCCTAACTAGATAACGAGAGAATAAAAAACAGGACCAATCCATCGTGTCCAATATTCAAGCACAGCCTGACGGATTCAGGCTTTACATCTTAGCAAAAGACAGTTAACTGAATCTTGCGTCAAACCCGCAAATTGTGACTGAGTTTTACATAAAACTCATAAATTGACTGTTAGACTGATGTTACGCAGTAAGTTGTTCAGATCGGTCTGGCAAGTATCGCTAACGCGACGGTTTATTTAATCGGGTGCAAGTCATGCACCCGAAGGCGAGCTCCTTTCTTTTAACAGCCTGTGTAGGCTGGGTTGGAGCTTTAGCGGAAACCCGGCATGGGCGGCCGAAATGCTGGGTTCCCTGGCTCCCGCGGTCCTCCGTGGTAACGCATACCGAGCTTTGAGAGCAGTACGTCGTATCCAAGCTCGGTATGCGTTACCACGCAGGAGCGTGGGATCGAGGAACCGCCGCTAAAAACAGTGGCGCTCGGAGCGGCAAACGGGATGAAACCGCCTTTGCGTAATATCACAGTTAATGAAACAAAAATGACTCAATTACAGGCATTTCCGCCTTTATTTCACCAGACTCAGCAGAATGCCGGCCGCGACGGCCGAGCCGATCACGCCGGCCACGTTCGGGCCCATGGCATGCATGAGCAGGAAGTTGTGCGGATTGCTCTCCAGGCCCAGCTTGTTGGCCACGCTCGCGGCCATCGGCACGGCCGAGACGCCGGCCGCGCCGATCAAGGGGTTGATCAGGGTCTTGCTGAACTTGTTCATCAGCTTGGCCATCAGCACGCCGGCCGCCGTGCCGATCGCGAATGCGGCCGCGCCCAGGGTCAGGATGCCTAAGGTCTCCATCTGCAGGAACGCCTCGGCGCTGAGCTTGGAGCCGACCGACAGCCCTAAGAAGATGGTCACGATGTTGATCAGCTCGTTCTGGGCCGTCTGGCTGAGCCGGTCGACGGCGCCGCAGGCGTTCATCAGGTTGCCGAACGCGAACATGCCGACCAGGGGCGCGGCCGACGGCAGCAGCAAGGCCGTCAAGGTGATCAGCAGCAACGGGAAGACGATCTTTTCGGTGCGGCCGACCGTGCGCATCTGCTGCATCTCGATGCGGCGCTCGGCTTCCGTGGTCAACGCTCGCATGATCGGCGGCTGGATCAGCGGCACCAGGGCCATGTACGAATAGGCCGCGACCGCGATCGCGCCGAGCAGGTCCGGCGCCAGGCGCGAGGCCACGTAGATCGCGGTCGGGCCGTCGGCGCCGCCGATGATGGCGATGGCCGCCGCATCCTTCAGGCTGAATTCCAGGCCCGGCACGATGTTCAGCGCCAAAGCGCCCAATAAGGACGCGAAGATGCCGAACTGGGCCGCGGCCCCGAGCAGCAGGGTCTTCGGGTTGGCCAGCAGCGGTCCGAAGTCGGTCATGGCGCCGACGCCCATGAAGATCAACAGCGGAAACAGCCCGCTCTTGATGCCGAAATACAGGTAATAGAGCAGGCCGCCCTCGTCGTTGAGGCCGGCCATCGGGATGTTGCTGAGGATGGCGCCGAAGCCGATCGGCAGCAGCAACAAGGGCTCGAAGCCTTTCTTGATGGCCAGAAACAGCAGCAGGAAGCCGACCAGCATCATCAACGCCTGGCCGCCGGTCAGGTTGTACAGGCCGGTGCTCTGCCAGAGTGAAAGCAGGTTTTCCATGGGTTAGGTCTCGTCTGAATAAGCAGGGAAAGCCCCGCCCTGGGCGGGGCCGTTATTCCGGTTACAGGCTGATCAGCACATCGCCGACCGTGACCGCGGCCCCTTCCTTGGTGTGCACGGCGCTGACGATGCCGCTGGCCCGCGAGCGCACTTCCGTTTCCATCTTCATGGCCTCCATGATCACCACCACGTCACCCTCGGCCACGGCGCTGCCGGCTTGCACCAGCACTTTCAGGATCGTGCCGGCCATCGGCGCCTCGACCGAGACGCCGTTGCCGGCTACGGCCGGGGCGCTGACCGCGGCGACCGGCTGGATGCTCAGCGGTGCGCCGCCGGGGCCGACCGCGACATTGAAATGGCGGCCGTCGACGTTGACGCTGTAGGTTTCCACGGCGGCCGCGCCAGCCGCTTTCGGGGCCGGTGCTGCGGTCGGCGCACTGCCGGGGGCCGGCTCGAACGCGTCAGGGTTGCCGCGGTTGGCCAGGAACTTCCAGCCGACCTGCGCGAACAGGCCGTTGATCAGCGCGTCTTCCTCGACGTGCTCGCTGAGCTGAACGCCTTCGGCCCGGGCTTTGTCCTGGACTTCGGCGATCAATTTAGCCATTTCCGGTGCCAACAGGTCGGCCGGCCGGCCCGCGATCGGCTCGGCGCCGTCCAGCACGCGCGCCTGCAGCTCGGCATTGACCGGGGCCGGGGTGGCGCCGTATTCGCCTTTCAGGACGCCGGCGGTTTCCTTGGTGATGGTCTTGTAGCGCTCGCCGGCGATGACGTTCAGCACGGCCTGGGTGCCGACGATCTGCGAGGTCGGCGTCACCAGCGGGATGAAGCCCAGGTCCTCGCGCACGCGCGGGATCTCGGCCAGGACGGCATCGAACTGGTGCTCGGCGCCCTGCTCCTTGAGCTGGCTTTCCATGTTCGTGAGCATGCCGCCCGGCACCTGCGACACCAGGATGCGCCCGTCGACGCCTTTCAGGCTGCCTTCGAAGGCCGCGTATTTCTTGCGCACGGCGCGGAAATAGGCCGCGATCTCTTCCAGTTTGGCCAGGTCCAGGCCGGTGTCGCGCTCGGTGCCCTGCAGACTGGCGACAATGGTTTCGGTGGCGGTGTGGCCATAAGTCATGCTCATGGAGGAGATGGCCGTGTCGACGTTGTCGATGCCGGCCTCGGCCGCTTTCAGGATGGCGCCGGTGCTCAGGCCCGTCGTGGCATGGCACTGCATGTGGATCGGGATGGCGACGCTTTGCTTCAGGCGGCTGACCAGCTCGTAGGCGTCATAAGGCTTGAGCAGCCCGGCCATGTCCTTGATGCAGATCGAGTGCGCGCCCAGGTCCTCGATCTGCTTGCCCAGGTCGACCCATAGGTCCAGCGTGTGCACGGGGCTGGTCGTGTACGAGATCGTGCCCTGGGCGTGGGCGTCGGTATGGAGCACGGCCTGGACCGCCCGCTGGATATTGCGCATGTCGTTCATGGCATCGAAGATGCGGAACACGTCGATGCCGTTGACGGCGCAGCGCTCGACGAAGGTGTCGACGACATCGTCGGCGTAATGGCGGTAGCCGAGCAGGTTCTGGCCGCGCAGCAGCATCTGCTGGCGGGTGCGGGGCATGGCCGCCTTCAACTGACGCAGGCGCTGCCAGGGGTCTTCTCCCAGGTAGCGGATGCAGGCATCGAAAGTGGCGCCGCCCCAGGTCTCCAGCGACCAGTAGCCGATCTGGTCGAGCTTGTCGCAGATCGGCAGCATGTCGTCGATGCGCAGGCGCGTGGCCAGCAGCGATTGGTGGGCGTCGCGCAGGACGACTTCGGTGATGCCTAACGGCTTAGGGTTGTTGTTTTGTGCCATGCTTTAACCTTTTGGGGTTCAATTCGCGGACCTTTGGGGTC
>CAYPJI010000092.1:0-5273 GCA_964411045.1 uncultured Methylobacter sp.
CCTTTATTTCCATTCCTTGTAAATCAATCAGTTAGCGTTTTTGTCGTGTACAGAGCATTATTTTAATGCAAATCGCTTGCATCGTTATTTGATGCAATTTTCGTTGGCTGATCGTGATGCTAATTGGACAACCTATTTGCATGACCAAGATTATGAGAGTTCAGCAATGCAACGGCTCATTAATTGGGCAAGGCAAGATGGTAACAAAGATTATTTATCTGTTGAATCACGATTATTAGCTTGTAAAGCTCTAGCATGGCTGTTTACCAGTACCAATATTGGTTTTCGAGATACGGCAACAAAAGCATTAGTTTGCGTACTGGAAAATAATCTTCCAATAATCACTCAACTTCTGGCTGAGTATGATACTGTTAATGATCCCTATGTTTATGAGCGTATTTTTGCCGCAGCTTATGGTGCTGTACTGCGCTCTTCTGATTTAAATGGATTAGCAGAGTTATCTAACTATATTTTGTTAACCGTATTCGAAAAAGAGGAAATCTATCCTAATGTGTTGGTTAGAGATTATGCCAGAAACATTATTGAATACGCTTTGTACCAGAAAGTTTTTGCCTTAAAAAATCCACAAATAATACGACCGCCTTACAAAAGTCAATTTCCAGACAGTTTTCCGAGCAATGAAGAAATTGATACGTATGAATATGACTACAAGTTGGACGATTCAAAACAGTACTGGGGGCAAAATGCCATATTAAGATCAATGGTCACAGAGTATGGCAGGGGAACAGGTGGTTACGGTGACTTTGGGCGATATACTTTTCAAAGTAAGCTATATGGTTGGGCATATAAATTCGATCCCAATGATTTAAGTAATTACGCTTGTAAATTGATCTTTGAAAAATATGGTTATGATGCCAAGAAGCATGGCAACTTTGATAGGCATGCAAGTAGTGGTGATAGGCATACGAATAAAAAAGAAAGAATTGGCAAAAAATATCAATGGCTTGCTTTATATGAAGTGCTTGCGAGAGTGGCCGATAATTATCAAATGCGAGACTACTCTACTGGTTTTGGTGAAGATAAAAAATATATTTGGTATGAAGGCCCTTGGGAGCCCTTTGTTAGAAATATAGACCCGACATCAATTTGCCATACAAGCAATACTTCTTTGTCTAATGGCAGCGAATCTTGGTGGAACAAAGTCGAGTATAACGACTGGCAGGATAGCCATCAAAATTGGCTAATTAATGCTAAAAACTTACCAAATCCAAAAGAAATTATTGAGCTGAGAGACACCCAGAATAATGATTGGCTAGTTTTAGAAACTTATCCTACTTGGGACGAATCGGTGCCTGTTGGATATGATAAATATGACTATCCGCACAAACACCTCTGGTATCAAATTAGGAGCTATCTAGTCCATGAAGATCAAGCAGATCACTTAATTAATTGGGCCAAGCAACAACATTTAATGGGACGATGGTTTCCTGAAGGTGGCGATCAATACCAAGTATTTTCTCGAGAATATTATTGGTCACCGGCCTATCAATTTTTCGATAATCCTTATTATGGTCGAAGTCAGTGGGCGGATGTGCATGAAAAAGGTGATTATGAACAAGTCATAGGCGAAGTAATGGTCACAACGGAAAGTCATAATTGGGAATCAGGTGCTGACCATCGAGAGCAACCGTCCTATTTTGCTCCTAGAGAATTTATGTACGACAAAATGCAGCTTCAATATTCAAAAGATATTGGCGAATGGTTAGATACAGCAGGTGAAGTTGTCTGCTTTGATCCGTCTGCCAACCAAGAGGATAGTCCTTGTTTATTGATTAAAAAAGATGTTTTGTTGAAATTCTTGGATGAAAATAATTTGAAAATATTTTGGACTTGCTTAGGTGAGAAACAAATTTTTGGAGATACTTATGATCGCATTAAATATTCACAATGGCTTGAAGTTTCAGGCATTTTTACATTAAGCACAAACGGTGTAGGTGGAATTCTGAAACCGTTGGTTAGTAAAGCAGGCTATTAGGTGTCAATCGGACTCTAATATTTGCCAATAAGCCTCAAAACTGACTGGCAATCATTTAAGTCAATAATGTAGGGTCACAGAAATACTGAAGATTCACGATTAAGTTATTGCTCTGGCCCTTTGACGTTTGAATATCTTCTCCGAAATATTGATCGAAAGCCAAGAGATACGCCAGTTATGGCATTAGCAGCCTGAAAAAAGTTAAAACTTCAGGGATCATACCAAGGGGGAAGCCAGAGAGCATTATTGCAAAGACAACCTACAACTTAGGAGCCACTCAAACCGATAAGCTGAACAACCCACTATTTTTTGTTTCTGACCAATCAGTAACAAGAACAACATACAAAAGCCACTAGAGTTTCCTGCGATATTTGATAATGACATTCTGATCTTGCCTAGATCTAACAGACATTCGGTTAAGAGACTAAAACGAGCAGAGCGATATGGCCCCCATAGTGATTCAGGATTTAGAGGTTGCCGAATCAATGTTTATATTCACGGCGAGCCAAACATCATCAAACAGATCAACCGTTCGAAGACCGAAAGCTTCAACCAGCGGGAATGAAAAGCTGGAACCATAGCTTTACAGCCGAAGCTGTTCTTGGTGAGTATTTTTTAACCCGATCTGACGCTAAGCACCCTCTGTTCGACTATATTTCGTAGAATACGATCAAACTTATGAGCCAGCTCTATATGGTTGTCGGGCGAACTTATTATTAGAAGAGGCTAGGAATTAACATAAAGACTATTACTAGTCTATAATTAGATTAATACCAACAACATTATGTTGATAACAAATGAAAACTACTGAACACATTGAATTTACTGGCCTTAACATGGTTGTCAACACTTCCATACTACATTTTAGCGCCGTAGTCGGCTAAATCCAGAAAAAATACAGAATGTTTCATTTTTGTTTGTTCTTTGCATATATTTTAGACATAGGGATCGTTTCATTTTCCCTAAATAAATCTGAATTTTGATAAATTTAAGTGATTCTAGCCTAATTAATGAAACAAACTATGATAAATTTTACCGATAACTTGAAATTAAACACAATTAAAACAACAATATACCATACAAACTCATTCATTATGAAACACTTTTTTACGAGGTTATCGGTTAACCGTTAAAATAGCCATAAAATCATTAATCATTCAACCTGCGCTCCAGTAACATGGGGCGTTTCTTTTTCCAAAACACATGATGCAACAGCTGACTATCCTTTTAAATTCCCCTTATATCCTATCTGCACTGGCGGGCATTATCGGCTTGATGGTCGGCAGTTTTCTCAATGTCGTCATCTACCGATTGCCGATCATGATGCAGCGAAACTGGAAAAAAGACTGCATGGAATACCTGGAGCTTAGCCAGGAAGAAACGCCTGAAGCAGAGCCTTTCAATCTGGCTTTTCCGCTGTCGCGCTGTCCGAACTGCAATACGCCCATCAAGCCGCATCAAAACATACCCGTTATCAGCTATTTATTTTTAAAGGGTAAATGCGCGCAATGCCGGACGCCTATTTCTTTGCGCTATCCGATAATAGAAGTTTTCACGGCGGTCGCATCCGCCATCGTGGCTTGGCATTTCGGCTATACGCCGCAAACGGTCTTCGCCCTGGTGCTGACCTGGTCGCTGATCGCATTAAGCGGCATCGATATTGACCATCATTTACTGCCGGATTCCATCACGCTGCCGGCATTATGGCTGGGATTATTTTTAAGTCTGTTTGCGCTCTTTACTGATGCGCACTCCAGCATTATAGGAGCCATTGCCGGTTATCTGGCGCTCTGGACCGTCTATCATCTGTTCAAGCTGGTTACGGGAAAAGAGGGCATGGGTTATGGCGATTTCAAATTGCTGGCGTTATTCGGCGCCTGGCTGGGTTGGCAGAGCCTGCCCGTTATTATCCTGTTGTCATCCCTGGTGGGTTCGGTCATAGGCATTGCCATGGTTGTTCTCGTCAACCGCGACCACAGAATTCCCATCCCGTTCGGCCCTTATCTGGCAATGGCAGGCTGGATCGCATTGCTCTGGGGCAATAACATCAACCAGCTTTATCTGACCCAAGTAGGCTTATAAAAGCATGCTTAAAATCGGCCTGACCGGCGGCATCGGCTGTGGCAAAACGACTGTCGCGCGCTTGTTTGCCGAACTCGGCAGCCCCGTCATTGACGCCGACCAGATAGCCCATCAGCTTGTCGCCAAAGGGCAACCCGCACTCAAGCAAATAGCGCTGCAATTCGGCGCCGACATACTCGCTCCGGATGGCTCGCTGAACAGGACCAGGCTCAGGGAAGTCGTTTTTTCCGATCCTGCCCAGAAGCAAAAACTCGAAGCCATTCTCCATCCCCTGGTTTATCAATCCATACAGACCGAACTCGAAAGGCTGGACGCACCTTATTGCATCATCGCGATACCGTTATTGTTCGAAACCAACATGGCCCATTTTGTTGACCGGGCGCTGGTCGTGGATTGTCCGGTCGAAATACAGATAGCACGCGTCAGAAAGCGCGATCAGCTTACGCTTGAGAGAATCCAGTCGATCATCGACAGCCAGGTGTCCCGGGGCTTTAGAAAATCGCATGCCGATGATCTTATCGATAATTCGGAATCGGATTATAGACTTGCAGAACAAGTCAAAAAACTGCACAATTTGTATCTCTCATTAAGCGCCAGCTAGGATATACTTATTCGTGAACAACTTTATCACCTATGAATTTCCACTCAATGAACGAATCCGGGTTTTCATACGGCTCGAACAACTGTTTCAACAATTCAATCATTTTCTAGTTGGACCGACAGTGGCCGACAAACGCGCCGCACTCAGCAGTCTGCTTGACATCATGATGATTTTCAGGCGCAACGACCTGAAATCGGAAATCCTGAAAGAACTGGATCGCCATGCCAAGGTACTGAACAAGGTCGCTAGCAGCGACAATGTGGATACCGACAAGTTGATGCAACTGCTGGGCCAGGTCACCCAGACCAGCAAGCGGCTCTATGCCGTCAGTGGCAAAATCGGCATTAACGTCATGGAAAGCGACTTGTTCCAGAGCATCGCCCAGCGCAGTTCAATACCGGGCGGCACCTGCTCTTTCGACCTGCCTGAATTCCATTACTGGCTGGAACAGAATGAGTCCATTCGTTTGAAGGAACTGGAACACTGGAGCAGCCCGTTTACGGATATCCACACGGCCATTGATCTGATCCTCAGCTTTATACGCAACAGCAATGCGCCGACCCAGGAAGTCGCCGAAGCCGGTTTTTTTCAGTT
>CAYPJI010000092.1:5283-7975 GCA_964411045.1 uncultured Methylobacter sp.
ACAGAAGCCAGCCGTTCCAATTGCTGAAAGTGAGCGTGGACAAATCCATCCATTGCTTTGCGGAAATCAGCGGCGGCAAACACCGCTGCACTATCCGATTCATGACGCCGCCTTCGGATGATAAGCGTCCGACACAAACGCCGGATGACATTCCTTTTTCCTTGACCTGCTGTCTGTTCTAAATGCCGTCATCAGACAAGCCGCTTGTCGTCAAATGCCCCACTTGCAAACGCCCCGTGCCCTGGACGCCCGAGCAGAAATTTAAGCCTTTCTGCTGTGAGCGCTGTAAACTGATCGATCTGGGAGAATGGGCCATGGAAGAAAAAAAGATTCCCGGCGACCCCTTGTCAGAGGACGGTGACGAAAACAACGACTGGCATTAGCTCAATCTAAAAATGCCCTGATCGCCGCGATTCCCTGCCCGCCGGATTGCCGCGCCGTCGACAGACAGGACAGAGACATGCCTCCTAAGGCATAAACCGGTAAATTAGCCTTCAAAACCAATTCGGCAAATTGCTGCCAGCCCAATGCCTGTGTTCCAGGATGCGTTTTAGTTGGCAGCACGGGCGCCAGCACGGCAAAGTCGACGCCAATGGCTTGCGCATGCCGCAATTCCTGTAGATTATGGCAGGAAGCCGCCAGCCATTTGACGTTGCCGGGCCGCTGGCCGAGAGCCATCAGGTGCCGGCTGGTTAAATGAACGCCGCTTACATCAAGCTCACAGGCCGCTTCCACGGCAGAATTCACCAGCAATAAAGCGCCCCGCTCCTGGCACAAAGGATAAGCCCGTTCGATAAACTTTTCGACAGCCTGCCGAGGCGCCGTCTTCAACCTCGCCTGTATCAGCCTGACACCCCGGTTTAATATTTTTTGCAGATTGGCCAGCAACAACGATTCATCGGCATCATCCAGAATCGCATAATAAGCCGGCAGCTGGGCCGCGGTGACTATAGGCCGGTTGGCGGCCGGAAATTCATGCTGATCCAGTTCATCGGGAGCTACCCATTTAAACAGCTGGCCCTCACAGCCTCTGGCATGGCCCGAGAACCGTTCCACCAGAAACACATGCAACTGCACCGCCAGGTCAGGATATTGATGCTCGACGGTGATCAACGGACTGGCAACCTCGACGGTAATATCAAGCTCCTCCTTCAGCTCGCGGCTTAGCGCCTGTCCGGCTGTTTCGGAGGGCTCGATTTTGCCGCCCGGAAACTCCCATAGCCCTCCCTGATGCAAAGATCGGTCGCGCAATGAAATCAAAATCTGCCCGGCCGCGTTTTTTACCACGCCCACGGCAACCTGAAGAGGCTTCATATTCAATACCGTCGGTCAGGTTCTGTATTCGGCATTGATCTTGACATAGTCATAGGAGAAATCGCAGGTCAAAACTTCCTGGCAGGCATCGCCGCGTCCCAGTGTCACGGTCACGGTGATTTCCTGCTGATCCATGACCCGCTGGCCGGCTTCTTCGGTATAGTCATCGGCGCGGCCGCCGTTCCTGACGATACAGACCTCATCCAGATAAATCTGCACCTTGTCCAGATCCATGTTTTCCACGCCGGCACGCCCTACGGCGGCCAGAATCCGCCCCCAGTTGGGATCGCTGGCGAAGAAGGCAGTCTTGACCAGCGGCGAGTGCGCGATGGTCTTGCCGACGCGCACGGCTTCTTCATCTGATGCTGCCTGCTTGACCACAATACGCATCAGCTTGGTGGCGCCCTCGCCGTCCCTGACGATGGCTTCGGCCAGTTGTTTGCAGACTTCCATGACAGCATCGGCAAAAATCCGGTAATGATCGCTGCCTGCCTCGATTTCCGGCGCCGCCGAGCAGCCGCTGGCCATCAGGACGCAGGCATCATTGGTCGACGTATCGCCGTCGACCGTAATGCGGTTAAACGACTGTTCCACGGCCTGGGCCAGACACTGCTGCAAAAGCGGCTGCTTTATTTTCGCGTCTGTGGCCATAAAGCCCAGCATCGTCGCCATGTTCGGCTGAATCATGCCGGCCCCCTTGGAAATGCCGTTGATCGTGACCGATTGGCCCGAAATCGTGAAAACTTTGGAGACGCCTTTAGGGAAAGTGTCGGTGGTCATGATCGCGCGCGCCGCTTTGCCCCAGTTGGCAACCGAAAGATTTTTCACGGCGGCCGGCAAAGCGGTCTTGATTTTCCCTACAGGCAGGGGCTGACCAATAACCCCTGTCGAGAAAGGCAGCACCTGATTGGCGCCGCCGCCTGCCGCCTCGGCCAGATCCGCGCAGGTCGCCAAGGCGTCCTGCATGCCCTGATCGCCGGTGCCGGCATTGGCATTGCCGGAATTGATCAGCAGCCAGCGCGGCGCCTGGGATAGGTGTGCTTTCGCCACATGCACGGGCGCGGCGCAGAAGGCATTCTGCGTGAACACAGCCGCGCAGCTTGCATTTTCAGGCATCTGTATCACTAAAATGTCATCGCGTTCGGTCTGCTTGATGCCCGCGCAGGCGGTGCCCAGCGTGATTCCCGCTACTTCATGCATGACCGGAAAGTGGTATCCCTGAGGGAGTACTGCCATGGTTTAATCCTTCTAGGTTTTGAAAAATACGAAAACTCGATCAATTTTTTTAACACTGGCGCGCATCAGTGCACACTGTTTTTTGATTTGTTCCAGCTGTTGCGGCTGCTCGCAGAGGGCAAAAGGCAGAATGACTTCAACT
>CAYPJI010000093.1:0-965 GCA_964411045.1 uncultured Methylobacter sp.
GGCAGGCCTGCAGGCATTTGGAGCATTTGATGCATGGCAGAATGTCGTCATTTTTGGTAGCGCGCTCGTCGAGTACCAGGACTGTGCCGGTGCCTTTGGTAACGGGCGTATCGATTGACGCTGCGGCCGTGCCCATCATAGGGCCGCCAAGGATCAGTTCCGCCTGATGGCCGGTAAAGTTTGCGTATTGTAGGATGTAGCGCAGCGGCGTGCCGATCGGTACGATGTAATTGCCGGGCTTTTCCAGGTCATCGCCGGTAATGGTGATAACGCGCTCGATAAGGGCCTGGCCGTGCGGCAACAGGCGGCCAAGCTCGGCCAGTGTCGCGACGTTGAATACGGCAAGGCCGATGTCGGCCGGCAGGCCGCGGGACGGCACCTCGACGCCGAGCAGCGAATAGATCAGCATTTTCTCGGCGCCCTGCGGATATTTCGTCTCGACGGCCTCGATCGTGATGCTCCCGTCCTGCGGCAGATGCGGCTCGATGGCGGCCAGAACATCGGGCTTGTTGTCCTCGACGCCGATAATGGCTTTGCCGGCGTCCACGCATTTCATCGCGATGCGGATGCCCAGGATCAGGTTTTTGACGTTCTCGAGCATGATGCGGTGGTCGGTGGTCATAAACGGCTCGCATTCGCAGCCGTTGACGATCACGGTATGCACTTTCTTGCCTGCCGGCACGGTCATCTTGAAGTGCGTCGGGAAGCTGGCCCCGCCCAGACCCACCATGCCGGTATCCTTGACGGCCTGGATCAATTCTTCGCGGCTCATGGACTCAATGTCGCGCTCTTCGCCCCGAATCGGAATCTGCGACGAGCTGGGCTGCGTGTCGATGATGATGCAGTCCTTTTTTGAACCGGACGGCGTCGGCATGAGTTCGATGCCTTTGATGGTGCCTGTGACCGGCGCATGCAGCGGCACGGACAGCGGTCCGTCAGCAACGGCAATCACCTCACCGCGCTCC
>CAYPJI010000093.1:975-4008 GCA_964411045.1 uncultured Methylobacter sp.
CTTTGTGCACGACAGCGATAGAGGGCTTGCCGATGCTCTGCGACAAAGGCACGACGACCTGCGGCGCGAAGGGCAGCCGGCGGGTCGGTTTGTCACTGGTCTGTTCTTTATATTCGGCAGGGTGTATGCCTCTGGGAAAGGTTTTTCTGCTAGAGACGGTTTTTCTGCCGAACAGCTTTAGTAAACTCATAGTCCTAATTAGTATAAAAATCACAACGGGGCTAAGGAATTTGCCCGTTCATAAACCACGAAGAGCCCGAAGGATAAGTCTTGCACAATATGGCTGCTGTGCAGGCTTTCCTTCGGGCTCCAGGCAACTGCATCTGCAGTCATTCGTAAGGTTTACTGTTTAATCCATCTTAGGTTTAAGCCTTAAAGATAGAGCGTCTTATTGAAACTTCTCCGCACGTTTGATGAGCTTCTCAAGGTTAGGCTCATCCGGATTCCAGGGCGTGCCGGGATGAATGATCACGGCCGTGCATTTTTCAGCGGCTTTCACGATCTGCTCGTAAGTGCCGGATGTCGGGTTGACGACAATGGCTTTTTTCTCGGCATTATACTGGAAGATGGCCGGCGCAATGTCGACGCATTCGTCACAGGTCGTGCAGTCAGGCGTGTCAATCCAGACCGGCTCATGCCCGCCGGCAGCGGCTTTTGGCGCTGGCGCGGCTGTCGTTGCAGCCTCTGGGGCCGGTGCAAGGGCGACTTCTGCGGGCGCGGCCAATACCGGCGCTGGCGCAGTCGTAGCGGCTGATTGGGCCAGCAGACTGGTTAAAGCGCTCGCATCACCGCCGCCCACCATGTTCACCAGGTTGGCGGCAATGCTGGAAGCCATTTCCGCTTTGGCCTGATCAGCGATCGCTTTCAGGTCTATGGCCGGCCGGTTGGCGCCGACGATGCCTTTCAGAGTGCGCCAGAAGTCGCGCCGCTCGATCGTCGACAATACAATTTCGGGGTCGACGACTACGCGCACCAGCGTATTGGTGTCTGGATGCACGGCATAAATGAACGGAATATGCTCGGCTTTATCCTCTCTCGGCAGATCAATAAACTCCATCAGCGGCATCATCTCATCGGTCCACTGGGACGGCGGCACGAACTTGAAGTGCTTGCGGAAGCGGCCTTCCGTCAGCGCCCAGTCTGCGAACGTCATCGGTACGTCCAGGGTTTCTTCGAGCCCGTATTCATCGACGAACTTCAGCGTATAAGTTGTCCAGTCCTTATCGATGTCCGGATTGCCCTGAATGGACGTGCATTCCTCCCAGGTATTGCCCAGGCGCGGATCGAAGGTCATCAACGGATAAGCGCGCGATTCTACGGCCAGACGGCTTTGCATTTCCGAGGCGTCATCGGCCACACCGTGTTCAGGCTGGCAGACGGCATAGATGTTGAACACGGCAGGGCCGCGGAAATTCAGGCCGTCGATGTAACCTTCCAGCAGGTGGTTGACATGCGAGATGGCGCCCTGCATGACGTAAGCGGTCCGGTGCGCCATCGCGAGCAGGCTCATTTCCTTGCGCAGTTCGAATTTGCCTTTCGCTTCCTGGCCGTAAGGCGCCATGTCCGATATCTGGCCGATAAAGCCGGACGTACAGGCCTGGCCGCCGGTATTGGAATAAACCTGCGTATCCAGGATCAGCACCTTGATCGGCAGGCCCGAAATCAGGCAACGCGACAGGTTCTGGAAGCCGATGTCGTACATGGCGCCGTCGCCGCCGACGCAGACCACGGGCGGGCACATCAGATATTCCTGCTCGGAGAACTGGCGCCAGTCGAAATACTTGAAGAATCTGTCGTGCTCGTCTTTGTCGTATTTGCCGGCCAGTTCCAGTTCCGCCATGCGGATGGCCTTGAAGCCTTCCGTCATCTTGAGCATGTGGCCTTCAAAGACGCCCATCGCCAGGGACGGCGCATCCTGGAACAGGTGGTTGGCCCACGGGAACGGGTAGGGGTTGAACGGGAAGGTGGAGCCCCAGACCGACGTACAGCCCGTGCTGTTGGTGATGCCCATTTCCACGCGGCCGTTGCCGGTAGGGCCTTCCAGATACAGCCATTTCAGATGCTTCAGCTTGGCTGAAATCTGCGATGCCCATTTCAGCCAGCCGGCATCGATTGGTTTGGACGGCTTGCCGGCATCCAGGGCGCTGCTGAGCTTCGCCAAGGTCAGGTCAACGTTTTTATTCGCCTCGATCGCGGCTTCAATGGCCTCGATGTCATTGATGTCGAGCGATTCCGCCAGCTTCAGGCGGATATGCTTCTCCATGCCGACAATCAGCGCGTCGATCCTGGCGACCTGTTTCTTGACGCGCGGCTGCATGAGCGCCGTCACAGCGCCTGTGAACAGGTGAATGATGGTTTTCTCGCCGCAACCCAAGCAGGCCGAATCGCCGCAGTTCATGGAGCTGTAGATTTTCTTGTCCAGCAACATGCTGGTCAGCGCGCCGACTTTTTCATCGATATCGTCGATACGGTTATATTTCGGATTCGATGTCGGCAGGTCCATCCAGTAATCCCAGTCTTCGCGCAAGGTCTTGACGCTGTCGACGGTCTGCGGCGTCACTTCCAGCGCGTTATCGTTACAGACTTTGACGCACTCCATGCAGCCTTTGCAGGCCATCGGGTTGATGGTGATCGAAAACAGGCCGCCGTTGTTGGGCGTGCGTTTGTTGACCGCGTCGTGGTAAGGCTTGGTCAGCGCGAACTTGAACGGGCCCATGGCGTCCTTGAACCATTGGAATTCCATCGAGACTTCATCGCGCTCGGCTTCCGGGTATTCGGCAATCGTGTCGCCTATGGCTTTGTTGAAGACCGGGCCCAATGTGGTGCCTTCCGAGCGCGTGGCGGCCAGGGCGTGGTATTTTTTCTCGACGGTGCGGATCGCGCGGCGCAGGTGCTTGACCGTCTTGCCGGTTTTTTCGATGCGCTTGATGTTGGTCTCGAAGACCTCGTTGACCGTATTGATCAGGCCTGGGATGGCGCTGTCAGGGCAAACGGTGTAGCAGTCGCCGCAAGCCGTGCAGTTCTCGGGAATCC
>CAYPJI010000093.1:4022-7925 GCA_964411045.1 uncultured Methylobacter sp.
GCTGAGCGCCATGAACGGATCGGCCAGGTTCTCACTGCCGCGGCCGTTGATATAGTTGCTGCCGGTCTGCTCGAAGAAACGATGGATATCGGAGAGCGCATCGTCGTTGGCGGGTTTGCGCAGCAGCGTCAGCGGCGCTGCGGCTTCTTTTTTCTCGGCCCAGGGCGCGACATCGCCGACAGTCATTTCGGCAACATTAATTTCATGGGTTTCAAGGAAACCGCGTTTTACGGTCCGGAAGTTGTCCTCGACGACCTGTTTGCCCTTGCCGCCGAATTTGGCGTTGAGGGTGTCGTAAATCGCCTGCAGGATCTCGTCCTTGCTCTTGTTCAGGTTGCCCGCCAGCGGCGCCGCCTCAAAGAAAGCGCCCTGGAAGGCGATGCCCTGCATGCGGAATTGCAGGTCGGGGTCTTTGGCTTCCTCGCGCGCGATCTTGAAGGCATCAATGTAGACGACCTTGATTTTCTTGTCGGCAATATAACGCTGAGAGGCTTTCGGAAACGAGCGCCAGACCTCTTCAGGCGAGGACAGGCTACTCTGGATGATAAATACGCCGTTTTCCTTCAGGCCGGCCAATGGATTGGAATGCGTGAAGACATTCGGATCGGGCGACATGACCACGTCCACGAACGTATATTCGCAGGCCAGACGGATTTTTTCCGGTGCGGCCGAGAGATAGTACGTGGTCGGCTGGCCTTTTTTCTCGGAGCCGTATTTAGGGTTGGCCTTGATTTCGTAGTCGAGCAGGTCGAACAGGGTCATGGCCAGATTTTTGCCGGTCGTGATCGCGCCCCAGCCGCCGACAGAGTGCATGCGCACGGTAATGGCGCCTTCGGGCATCAGATTCGGGTTTTCAGAGCCGGTCAGCGCCAGATCGCGGATACGCGGATAGGCATCGATGACGGCTTGCTGTTGAATTTCCTGCTTGGGCGAGTAAGCCTGATCGCGCACGAACTGGATGCCCAGATAAAAGAATTTCTGGTGCTTGCCGTTCGGCAGCATGTTCTCGACGGCCGCAATAATGCCTTCCGGCTGCAGATCGCGGCTGCCCAGGCCAAAAGAGGCCGAATACAGCGGCGATGAATCCGTGTCTTTCTTATAAGTTGCGTAGCCGGGGAATGGCAGTTCGCTGGAGTTGCCGTTTTCCACGGCCTTGGCCATGACCGTGCGGATCTCGCGTATTAATGGCAGATCCTCGGCCATGGGCTGATCGGTTCTTTCCATGACCGTGATGCCTTTGCGGCCTCTGACCACATGTGAAATCAGATCGCCGGGGAACGGGCGGAACAGGGTCATGTTGACGACGCCGACCTTGATGCCGCGTTTTTCGCGCAGATAATCGGCCGTGGCTTCGGCCGTATGGATCACGCTGCCTTGCGCGATGATGAGATAATCGGCATCGTCACAGCGGTATTCGCCGATGCGGCGGTAGCGCCGGCCGGTCAGTTCGTGCCATTCATCCATGCACTCGTCGGCGAACACGCTGACGTGATCAAAGAAGTAGGGGCGTTGGCCGGCAACGGCCTGCATGTAGCTGTCCTGGTTCTGCACCACGCCGGACATCATCGGTTTGTCGACCGTCCAGAGCTCGGGAATGCGGCGGCGGATCGGGCCGTAAATGATGCGCTGTGCCGGTGTCGGCGTGTTGATGATGTCGTCGGGGCGGCCCAGGTATTCTTCGATCAGCTCTCTTTCCGGTACGTTCAAGGCTTCGATCAGATGCGTCGTCAAAAAGCCGTCCTGAGCCACGACGATGGGATTCAGCGACAGCTCGGCGATTTTTCGTCCGATGATGTTCAGGTCGGCCGCTTCCTGATTGTCCTTGGCGAAGACCTGAATGAAGCCGGTGTCATCGATGCAATGGTAATCGTCATGGCCGCAGTGCACGTTCAGCGACGATTTCGTGATGGCGCGGCAAGCCATGTTCAATACATAAGGCAGTCTTTTGCCTACGGCAGCATACAGGGATTCATGCATGTAGGCAGCACCCTGAGCCGAGGTAAAATTGGTGGCCCTGAGGCCGGTCATGGACATGCCGGCCGTAACGCCGGCCGCGGCATGCTCGCCTTCAGGTTCGACAAAAATCAACGGTCTGTCGGAAATATTCAGATGGCCATTAGCCATTTCCACGGCCCAGCCTTCACCCATGTCGGTCGAAGGTGTAATCGGATAAGCGCCGGCAGCATCGCTGGATTCGCGCTCGACCATGATGACGGCCGCACTGCCGTCCATGGCCATGCGGATGCCAGGATATTTAAACGTTTTGTTTTCTTTTTTGCCGAAAAAAGCCATTCAAGGTTCCTCTAGTAAAAACGTACAAAAGCCGGCTTGTCCGGTTCAAGCGTTTTGTAGAATTAAATAATGTGAAAAAATTCGGTTAGCCCAAAGGCAAGGATTCCGTGCGCAGAACCTTTTTCTTCGATTCTTTGCCGTGGCTGGAACGGGTCGTGCCCAATTTGCTGTCTATCCAAACGATGGCGCCGGTCGGACAGCGCTCTATCGGTGTGCGGTCTACCGAGAAATCTGCGTACTTGGCATAATCGATAATGGCCAGATTGTTTTTGATTTCGATTAAGCCTTGAGGCGCATCGACGGCGCACTTGCCGCAGGCCGTACAGGCGACTTCGCATTCGTGCTGCGCTTCATCGCCTTCATCAAGGCTTTTGCAGGCAACGAACAATTGATGGCTGACCGGTTGCAGGGAGAATAAATCTTTGGGGCAGACGGCGACGCAGTCATTGCAGGCGGTGCATTTATCTTCAATGACGATAGGCAGGCCATGCTCGTCCATATATATAGCGTCGAAATCGCAGACATCGGCGCAGTCGCCCAGGCCCAGGCAGCCCCAGTTGCAACCTTTGCCGCCGCCGGCAATCACCGATGCGGCCTGGCAGGATTTCAACCCCTGATATTCGGCGCGTTTGTAAGCGACATGGGTTCCGCCGGCGCAAGCCAGGCGGGCAACGACTTTTTCCTGACTGCCTACGTCAACGCCCATGTAGTCGGCAATCAATTGATTGGCTTCAGGCGTGTTGACGGTGCAGCCGGAAGGGCTTCGAGCGCCGGCGACAATCGCTTCGGCGAAAGGACGACAGCCGGGAACGCCGCAAGCACCACATTGAGCTTGCGGGAGCATCTCATCTACGGCGTCAATTCGGGGATCTTCATAGACAAATAATTTTTTACTTGCGATAGCCAGAATCGCTGCAAGAACCACACCAAGCGCGATCATAAACAGGGCAGCAGTCCCAATACTAGCTAGTGATAACATTAATTACCGAACTCTTAAAATACAAATGCAGACCTTCAGCAGCTTTCATAGCAATAAAACTGCCAGCTTAGAGACCGCTACTTTACACGAAAATTCAGTATTTAGGAAAAGTATGATTGATGATTATTATAAGTTAATGCTGATGCTAATCCAAAAAAATCATCAATTTAGTTATCTGAGTTTGTTTAGAGTATGAGTTTTATGGATAATGGGCGAATAATTTTAAACAGCAAGGTTTAACACTATGACAGAACTGATGATGAGCGGGATAGAGTTAATGATGGTCGGTATGGGCCTAGTTTTCCTGTTTCTGGCCATGCTTGTGCTGGCCATGAGTCTGATGTCGGCGCTGGTGCAGCGCTATTTTCCGGATGCGCCGCCGGCTGCCAGTCCAGTCCGGCCAGCGGCTGGCGCCGGTACTGAGGCTAGCGTGATCGCCGCGATTAGTGCGGCTGTGCATCAGTACCGATCCCGGCATTAAAGATTTCGGTGTCCGGCATGCCGCCGGATGATATGTGCGTAGGCCTGCGCCGTGGGGGACAGGCTGCGCGCTCCACATTCCCATCAACTTAAAACCGACCCCAAAGGTCCGCGAATTGAACCCCAAAAGGTTAAAGCATGGCACAAAACAA
>CAYPJI010000094.1:0-7378 GCA_964411045.1 uncultured Methylobacter sp.
AGCCGGCATCGAGCGGGTACTGCACCCTTCGGAAACCCCGGACGGCCGTCCGGGCGTTTCCGTCATGATCTTTGCCATGGGCGGCAAGGGCTTGGCCAAGCAGCTGGAGACCCGTGCCGGGCAATGCGTATTGACGTCGCCTACGTCGGCCTTGTTTGCCGGTATCGACAGCGACAAAAAAATTCCGTTGGGTAAAAACCTGCGTTATTTCGGCGACGGCTTTCAAGTAGCCAAGCTGATAGACGGCAAACGCTACTGGCGTATACCGGTCATGGATGGCGAGTTTCTGGCCGAAGCGACGACCGGCCAGGTCGATGCAGTGGGCGGCGGTAATTTCCTGGTGCTGGCCAAATCGCAGCCGCAGGCATTGGCTGCCTGTGAAGCGGCGATTGACGCGATGCGCAGAATCCCTAACGTCATCATGCCGTTTCCGGGCGGCGTCGTGCGTTCCGGATCTAAAGTCGGATCGAAATACAAAGCGTTGGGCGCGTCCACCAATGACGCTTTCTGCCCGACCTTGAAAGGCATGACCCGGACCGATTTGTCGCCTGAGGTTGAATCGGTCATGGAAATCGTTATCGACGGTTTGACTAAAGAAGACATTGATAAAGCCATGCGTGTCGGCATACAGGCGGTCTGCGATCTGGGCGCCGAGAACGGCATCACGCGCATCAGTGCGGGTAATTACGGTGGCAAACTCGGGCCTTTCCACTTTCACTTACAGGAGATTATGGCGTGAGCGCTTTAACATTTTCACTGAAACACCGGCCGGATCAGCGTGTGGATATGTCGCCGCTGGTCTGCAATCTGCTGAAAGACCTGGCGCCTAACGAGATTGGTGCCATCGAGCTTCAAAGCGGCAAGCGCAAAATCCGTGTTGACGAATTGTTCAAAATTTCCGGTTCCGACACGCAACAGATCGTCATTCAGAACAGTTTCGGCAAGCTCGATTTTATCGGCAAGGAACTTGACGGCGGCAGTATTTTGGTCGAGGGCGACGCCGGTGCTTATCTGGGCCTGGGTATGAAATCCGGTGAGATCGGCGTAACGGGCAATGCCGGTATTTTTGCGGCTTGTGAAATGAAAAAAGGCTTCATCGTCATTGGCGGCAATGCCGGCGATTTTCTCGGCGCCGCCTTGCCGGGCAATAAGATGGGCATGAAAGGCGGTACGGTTCTGGTCAAAGGCAATGTCGGCGAGCGGGCGGGCGATCACATGCGTCGCGGCAATATCCTCATTGAAGGCAATGCCGGCGATTATTGCGGATCCAGAATGACGGCCGGCACCATCGCCGTCATGGGCAAAACCGGCCGGTATCTGGGCTACGCCATGCGCCGCGGTACTCTGCTGTTATGGAATCAACCGGCGTTATCGGCGAGTTTTAATGATTGCGGCGCCCATACACTGGCTTTTCTGCCTATACTGTTTGCGTCATTTAAAAAACTCAATTCCAAATTTGCCGATGCTTCTGTGGCATTTAACCGCGTGCAGCGCTATGCCGGCGACATGTCGGAAATTGGCAGAGGCGAAGTGTTAGTTAAAATAGGCTAATTTAGTCGAGATTCTGTTTTAATAATGTGGAAAGCCCCATTATCGGGGCTTTCTGTTAATGCAAACCGTAACTCTAAACAGACGGCGAAATTATACTCAAAACACTTAAGCGTTATGCTGATAAATCATATTTATGGCTGTATTGCTCATGTTATCGCAGCATTGGCAACCTTTCTGATTTCCATCAGGGCGAGATTGGCGGTTTGTGTTTTATTGCTAGGGCCTTTTGCCGGTATATCTGCCGAACCTGTTCATATACAATTGTCCTGGCATCATCAGTTCCAATTCGCCGGTTATTACGCGGCGTTGGAAAAGGGTTTTTACCGGAAAGCCGGTCTTGATGTAATAATTGACGCTGTTTCCGGAGAGAAAACCAGTCCCTCGGGTGCTTCAAGGCCATGCTCAATATGGTGTTGCCAATAGTGAGCTATTATTAGAGCGCTTGCGCGGCGCGCGGTTGGTTGCTCTGGCGGCGATATTTCAGCATTCTTCGTCTGTATTGCTGGCCCGCAAAGAGGCCGGTATTCTCTCTCCGCATGATTTGGCCGGCAAGGCCATTATGGTATCGGACCAGGCTATTTGGGCCATGATGCATAATGAAGGCATCAAAAAGGCTGATATTCATGTCATTCCAAACAGCTACGATATTCAAGATCTCATTGATGGAAAAATTGCCGCCTTTAATTCTTATCTGAGTAATGAGTCTTATTATCTGAGTCAGCAAGGCATCGATTATACGGTGCTTAATCCGCTTAACTACGGTGTGGATTTTTATAGTGATATTCTCTTTACTACTGAGGGTGAAATAAAAAAGCATTCTGACCGGGTGAAAGCATTGCGCGATGCCAGTCTCGAAGGTTGGCGATATGCCATGGACCATCCTCGGGAGATCATTGACCTGTTAGTGGATAAATACAAGGTCGGTAAATCCAGAGCGCAGATGGAATTTGAAGCAAACGCAATGAGGCCATTGATTGCTCCGGATTTGGTTGAGCTGGGGCATATGAATCCCTGGCGCTGGCGGCGTATGGCCAGCACTTTCGTGCAGACCAATATGGCCGAAAATGATAATGCCCTGGAAGGGTTTCTTTATGATCCTGATTTTAAGGTGGACAAGGAGCGGTTGTGGCTGTATTCGGAGATTTTTTTAGCGCTGGCGATAGTGGCGGTCTTTGTTATCGTTGTTTTGTTTGTTTCATATAGAACCGCAAGAAGAGAGATTCGTTTGCGTTTGGCAGCTGAGCAGGAAATCAAAAAAATCGCCTACCGGGATACTCTAACAGGTCTTGATAATCGCCATCATCTGTTTCTGCTGGCGGATCAGTTTTTAAAAATGGCTCAAAGGGACCATTATAAGGTTGCCATCTGCTTTATTGATCTGGATCAGTTCAAAAATATAAACGATATATTGGGGCATAAAGCGGGTGATAATATGCTAATTCATGTGGGACACACATTGCGAAACTTTATACGTCAATCGGATGTGGCGGCCCGTTTCGGCGGCGATGAATTTGTACTGCTTCTTAATCATGTCAAAAATAAGGAAGACATCACAGAGATGTTGCTGGAAATACAGCAGGCTATCTGTCAGCCGGTAAATTACCAAAATAAGCAACTCTATGTGTCGGCAAGCATGGGTGTGGCTTTTTACCCTGATGATGGCACTGATATCGATGCGTTAATCGATGTGGCGGATTCAAAAATGTACCATGTGAAACTTGAGGACAAGGAGTCCTCGGAATCTCAAGTTAAGAATGCCGTATATGAGTGACTATTTGGCAAGAGGGATGATGTCTGGGCGGCTCCTGGAGAACTGTTTTGCAAGCAAGGCTTTGCCTTTAAAGAATCCAATTATTTCGCTTATGCCTTCTGTAAAAACTTAAATGAAAATTACAGGTCGACGTGAAATAATACGATTTAAAGTTGCTTCTGAGCAGAGTTATGGCGTCAACATTAACAACAATCAACCATAGTCGGGATGTGGCCGGCTTAAAATATGTCTATCCGGTACTTTCCAGACGGGCAGGCGGCTTGTCTATCGGAATTAACTTCAATACCAATAATGCCTGTAATTGGCGCTGTGTCTATTGCCAAGTCCCTGATTTGCAAGCTGGCGCGGCGCCTGAAATGGATTTTCAGCTACTGGAAGACGAGTTAAGGTTTTTTCTGGATGATGTGCTCAACGGAGATTTCTATGAGCGGTTCTTGATACCGGACGGCAATCGTGTCATCAAGGATATCGCTATTTCCGGCAACGGCGAACCAACCAGTTTAAAAGAATTTGCCAGCGCAGTGGCTTTGATTGGCGAAATAGCGACGGAAATCGGCGTTTTGCCCCGGAGTGGTTTCGTATTGATTACCAACGGCAGTCTGGTGCATCAGCCTAGGGTTCAGGCTGGGTTGAAGAAGTTAAAGGAATATGGCGGGGAAGTCTGGTTTAAGTTCGATAGCGCTACCGAAGCAGGCAGACGGCTGATCAATAATGCAAAGCAGAGCTATCAAGCTAGCCTGGAAAATTTAATACTGTCTGCAAGATTGTGTCCTACAAGGCTACAGACCTGTTTGCTGGATTATGATAAACGGGGGTTGCCAGAAGAGGAAAAGCAGGCTTATCTGGATATGCTGAAGACAATTAAGAAGCATGTAAGCCTGAAAGGCATTATGTTGTATACGATAGCCAGGCCTTCCATGCAGCCGGAAGCGGCACTGCTGGAGAAATTATCGGCCGAGACATTAAATGCCTTGGCTGATGAAATCAGGCAGCTGGATTTCGACGTATCTGTCAGCGTTTGATTCAGGCTAGGATAGTCGGCATAACCTCGAGCATGATATAGCCTATTGTGAACGTTTAGCCCTGATGGTGTTTTCGGCTTCATAATTTTCCCAAAAAACGCTATTGATTCAGTCATGCTGATAAGGTTGAATTTCTGGCGGCTGGCCCTATTATCTTTTACAGATGACATAGCGGATTTTCTGTTTTGTATGGTTATAAAGGCATCGTGATGTCTTGGCGCAAGTGGCGTGATTTTTCGCCGAAGGGAGCGGAACCGTGTATTCAGTATTGATGTGTAAATATTTAAATTTATAACTTGTTGTCATGGTGGAATTAGGGCTATAATGCCGCGTTCTTTCAACGTGCGAATGTGGCGGAACTGGTAGACGCGCTGGATTTAGGTTCCAGTAGGTTTCCTGTGAGAGTTCGAGTCTCTCCATTCGCACCACTAAATTCAAAATATTTACAAAATTAACGAGGCCAATCGTTAATTTTTCAAATCCTTGAGCCGATTCCGGTATCCTGTATAAAAAATTCTATCCATAATATTGTTGAGGTAAAGAAATGCAAGTTTCTGTCGAAAAGACATCAGAATTAAGCAGAAAAATGACTGTTAGCGTGCCTGAAGAAGTTGTCCAGGAAAAAATGGCGGCGCGTTTGAAGTCGTTAGCGCGCGAAGTTAAAGTCGATGGCTTTCGTCCGGGTAAAGTGCCTCAGCATGTAGTTAAAAAGATGTTTGGCGATAAGGTTCGCGGCGAAGTTGCCGGCGACCTGATTCAATCTACTTATTTTGAGGCATTGCAGGATCAAAATTTAAGACCTGCCGGCCATCCGCATATTCATCCGTTAGACGAGGCGGAAGGATTTAAATATACTGCCGAATTTGAAGTCTATCCTGAAATATCGCTGGAAAGCGTGAATCAAATCGAGGTAAAACGCCCTGTCGCTACCGTCGCTGAAGCCGATGTCGCCGACATGATTGAAAAACTGAAAGCGCAGAGAAAAACCTGGAACAAGGTAGAACGCGCATCGCAGGAACATGACCGTATAACAATCAGTTTCTCAGGCACTGCCGACGGTGAGAATTTTACTAACGGCAAGGTAGAAAACTATCCGGTTGAAATTGGCGGAAAACAGATGATTCCAGGCTTTGAAGACAACCTGATCGGTCTTGAAGCGGGCGCTAACAAAACATTTGAATTATCTTTTCCAGAGCAATACGGCAATGAAAAATTGGCCGGCAAGGCAGCTCAGTTTGAAGTTGAAGTAAGTGCTGTTGAAGAACCGGTATTGCCTGAAATTGATGAGGCTTTCGTGAAGGCCTACGGTATCGAAGATGGCTCTGCAGAGTCTTTTCGTGAAGATGTCAAAAACAATATGGAAAGAGAGCTTGAACAGGCATTACGCGGCAAGCTGAAAAATGCCGTCATGGATGCTTTGTATGAGAAGATTCAGATTACTGTTCCGAACACGCTGGTCGATCAGGAAGTCGAAAGTATGATGAAACCTTATATAGAGACCGCTAAACGGCAGAAAATGAAGCTGGACGATCTGAAGTTGCCAAGAGACGCATTTGAGGAACAGGCTAAGCGTCGCGTGGCTTTGGGCTTGATCTTGGGCGAAATCATCCAGAAAAACGATATCAAAATTGATGCGGATAAAGTAAGGTCTGCTATTGAAGATATGGCAAGAAGTTACGAACGCCCTGAAGATGTGGTTAAATGGTATTATGCAGATGAAAGCCGACTGGATGATGTCAGGCAAATGGTGCTGGAAGATCAGACCGTTGAATGGCTGGTTGCCCAGGCAAAAGTATCTGACGAGCCGATGAAATTTGACGATGTAATGAATCAACAGCAAAGGTAAGGTATCGAATGTATAAAATGAATCAAGCAATGGCTCCCGAGGCCGCGGGTGGATTAGTTCCTATAGTTGTTGAACAGACTGCTAGAGGTGAGCGCTCCTTTGATATTTATTCAAGACTATTAAAAGAGCGCGTTATATTTCTGGTTGGTCAAGTGGAAGATTACATGGCCAATCTGGTTGTCGCCCAGTTGCTTTTTCTGGAATCAGAAAATCCTGACAAGGATATTCATTTATACATCAATTCGCCCGGCGGTTCAGTAACCGCCGGGATGTCGATTTACGATACAATGCAGTTTATCAAGCCCGATGTCAGTACTATGTGCATCGGACAGGCCGCCAGTATGGGGGCTTTGCTTCTGGCCGGCGGCGCTAAAGGCAAACGGTATTGCCTGCCTCATTCACGAATGATGATTCACCAGCCGCTAGGCGGTTTTCAGGGGCAGGCCTCTGATATTGATATTCATGCCAGAGAGATTCTGGCAATCAGAGAAAAGCTGAACAATATCTTGTCCGGCCACACGGGGCAGCCGATAGAAAAGATCCGTCTGGATACGGATAGGGATAACTTTTTGAGCGCTAATGATGCGGTCAGCTATGGGCTCATTGATAAAGTGTTAACGAACCGCGCAATCAGTTCTGATAAATAAGGGTTGGTATTTTTTTTGTATTTAGATATATTCTTTGCTTCATCAAAAGCAACAAAAGCATCAGTTTCTGGATGTTTGCAGGAGTCAATTTATGAGTAATGACAAAAACAGCAAAGACGACGATAAACTGCTTTATTGTTCTTTTTGCGGTAAAAGTCAGCATGAAGTCAGAAAGCTTATTGCAGGACCGTCAGTTTATGTATGCGATGAATGCGTAGAGCTTTGTAACGACATCATAAGAGACGAATTGCAAGACGACTCTTCTTCCTTTGGCGGTGAATTGCCTAAGCCGAAAGAGATCAAAGCAGAACTCGATGAATATGTTATCGGGCAGGAAAGCGCGAAAAAGATTTTGGCTGTCGCCGTCTACAATCATTATAAGCGCTTACGCAGCAAGTCAAAAAAGGATGGCGTCGAGCTAGCCAAAAGTAATATTTTATTGATTGGTCCGACTGGTTCAGGGAAAACGCTGCTGGCTGAAACATTGGCACGCTTGCTGGATGTGCCGTTTACTATTGCTGATGCCACTACGCTGACAGAA
>CAYPJI010000094.1:7388-7878 GCA_964411045.1 uncultured Methylobacter sp.
GTAGGAGAGGACGTAGAAAATATCATTCAGAAGATTCTGCAGAAATGTGACTATGATGTAGAAAAGGCGGAAACCGGCATTGTCTATATCGATGAAATCGATAAAATCTCCAGAAAGTCTGATAATCCGTCAATAACGCGCGACGTTTCCGGTGAAGGCGTACAACAGGCGCTGCTGAAATTGATCGAAGGCACTATTGCGTCAGTGCCTCCTCAAGGCGGCCGTAAACATCCGCAACAGGAATTTTTGCAGGTCAATACCGCCAATATTCTATTTATTGTCGGTGGCGCATTTGCCGGCCTGGACCGTATTATTAAAGATCGTTCGGAAAAAGGCGGCATAGGCTTCTCGGCAGAGGTAAAAGCCAAAGATGAGACTAAAAATGTCGGGCAGCTTTTTGCCGAGGTTGAGTCAGAAGACTTGATTAAATACGGATTGATTCCGGAATTTGTCGGTCGTCTTCCGGTAATTGCCACTTTAGAAGAACTCG
>CAYPJI010000095.1:0-7868 GCA_964411045.1 uncultured Methylobacter sp.
CGCCGGCACGTCTTTAAACGGCTCATGAGCGGATAGCATGTCATTATAAGAAGAGACAATGGCAATATTGGGTTTCTCGCTGCCGGCCAGATCGGCTTTTTCGCCGGCCGCACAGGCGGCGAAGCCATGCGCGAGGTTGCCGCACGCCAGTTTCGCGCGATGCGGGCCTTTTTCAATGGCCGCGTCGATGCGGGCCAGATAAGCGCTACGTTTTTCACGGCTGCGCTCAATGATTTCTTCAGTAACTTTTTCTAATACGGGATGCATAATATTCTCTTCTTACGACAGCTTATAATGACGGCTTAACATTTAACAATACCTCAAGGCGCCCAATACAGTTCAACCGGCACTTTGTTCTGGCGCAGCACGGCGCGCACAGGCATGTCTTCTACAGGGCCTTCGGCCATGGCCTTACGAAATACGGCGAGTTTTTCTTCGCCGGTCAATAAAATGATCAAGCGTTCGGATTGCAACAGGCCGTTCAGCGTCAGCGTCAAGCGTTCAGTGTTAGGGCCTGTAACATCGCTCTGCGTGGCCATGATGGGAGCGGTAAGTTGCTGATTATCTTCCGACAGCGCTTCCGCCAGGCCATTCGCGTGCGGAAATAGGGAGGCTGTATGGCCGTCATTACCCATGCCCAGTATGGAGATGGCAAATGGTCTCGGTAATGCCTGATACAGGGTTTCTGTTTCAGCACAGCCTTCTGCAGCGCTTTTGGCTGCCGTTTTCATACCGGTGAAAGGCGCTTTAGCCGCATTATTGATCAGCAATGAACGGTAGATAAGTGCTTCGTTGCTGGCGCTATGCTCTTTGTCCACCCAGCGCTCATCGACCAGCGCGACATTGATGTTATTCCAGTCCAGATCGGACAGGGACAAGGTTTCAAATAATGGGGCTGGAGTGCTGCCGCCTGAGACCATGAAGGTTGTGGCGCTTCGGTCAGCCAGGGCTTTTGCCAGATGCGCCTGGCAATCGCTTGCCAAGGCGGCAAATAAGCCGGCGCGGTCTTCATACAAAAATTCTTTAACCATGAAGTATGCTCTTTAATTCTTTATATTTATAGCCCTCTCCGTATATAGACAAAGAGGGCGCGAAATACCTTTTATTTATAACAAGGTTCTATCCAGGCTCTGCCGTCCCGGGCAAGCAGTTCGTCAGCTTCGGAAGGCCCCCAAGTGCCTGCCGGGTAAGGTTTAGGGGTTGCATCAATATGCTTCCAGGCGTCCTGGATGGAATCAATCCATGTCCAGGCCTGCTCAATTTCTTCACGGCTGATAAAGAGCGTGGGATTGCCTCGCATGGCTTCAAGCACCAGTTTCTCATAGCCGCCGAAAAGGCTGCTTTTTCTGAAGGTTTCATCAAAGCTCAAGTCCAGCTTGGTCTTGTGTAATCTGATTTGCTCATCAATACCCGGTACTTTATTCAGCATGACAAAATCGATGCCTTCATTCGGTTGGAGGTGGATGATGAGCTTATTGGATGGCAGAACGTCGAAGCTGTCTTTAAAAATATTGTGCGGCAGCTGCTTAAAGTAAACGACAATCTCGGTGCGCTTGCCGGCCAAACGTTTGCCCGTACGCAAATAGAAAGGCACATCCGCCCAGCGCCAGTTATCGATGTCGACGCGCAGTGCGACAAAGCTTTCCGTTGTGCTGTCCTTATTGGCGCCTTCTTCGTCCAGATAACCGGGTACCGCGCTGCCTGTGATAACGCCGGTGGAGTATTGCCCGCGCACGGTTTTTTCTTCAACATTTTCGAGCGTGATGGGGCGCAGTGCTTCAAGGACTTTGATCTTTTCTCTATGGATGTTCTGTGCTTCCAAGTTGACTGGCGGATCCATGGCGACAAAAGTCAGAATCTGCAGCAGGTGGTTCTGCAACATGTCGCGCAATTGCCCGGTTTTATCGAAATACTCCCAGCGGCCTTCAATGCCGACTTCTTCTGCAACCGTAATCTGGACATGATCAATAGTATTGTGATCCCAGTTGGAGGTGAAAATGGAATTGGCAAAGCGCAGCGCCAATAAGTTCAGTACAGTTTCTTTGCCTAGATAATGGTCGATGCGGAAAACCTGATCTTCACTGAAAACTTCAGCGACGACATCATTGATTTCTTTGGATGACTGAAGGTCATGGCCGATAGGTTTTTCCATGACCATGCGCGATTCTTTGTTTAAAACCCCCGATTGATCGAGCCCACGGCAAATGCTTTTGAATAAAAACGGTGCCACGGCAAAGTAATTGACCATAACCCTTGAATCTGGCTCAAGGACGTCATGCAATTTCTTGTATTGATCCAGTTGAGTCAAATCGATTTGCAGATATGAAAGTCTCGCTGACAGCAGTTTCCATACGCTGGTGTCGATTTCTTCATTCAAAAACGCTTGCAGGCTTTTATAAGCGATATCGACATAGGCTGCGCTGTCTTGATCAACTCTATCTACGCCTATGATTTTCGTATCAGGCTCAATTAAATTGGCTTTTTCGAGCCGATACAAAGAAATGAGCAGCTTGCGGCGGGATAAATCTCCCATGGCCCCATAAATGACTAAATCGCAGGGTTTAAATGTTATTGTTTGCATTTTTATTATGTTGAGAAATAAGATGAAATTTAATGAATATCGTTGTTGCTATTGGGAATCAGGCTGACGCTCGCTATTTGCATTTGCTGATGAAAAAACAAATATAGTGAAAACTCGGGAATAATTCCGGCACTGGCTGGAAAAAACTGAAAAGTATTATCGGGCCAGAATTTATTACCTGGAAGATAACTATTGCCTGTGTGTCGGGTAATGATAGAGGGTGGTTGCTTCATGGACTTTCTGACAAGCAAATAGTTAATTATGTTTCCAAGGAATAGTTGACGTGTCAATACTTTTCTGCTCTTTGGTATTTCATGCCGTTACGATACCTAATAATAGCGGACAGGCTCTTATCTACCGATTAAGTATCCATAATCCAGACAAGTGAATCGCCCAGCTATTATACATGAAGGTCTTTATGCTGCTCGAGCCAGGTGCAATGTTCCGCCCGTGAGGGGATGCCCAGGCGAGCGCCTATCTTTGTGCAGCAAAGTGCCCCGGCAGCGCTGGCGTAACGCAGTAGTTCAAGCCATTCCATGTCCAAAGCGACACCGGCGGCAAAGGCGCCATGAAAAGCATCGCCTGCGCCGGTTGTATCGATTGCAGCAATTGGAAATGCAGGCATGGCGCCATGCTCTTTGCCTCGCTGCCAAAGCAGTCCTTTTTCGCCCAGCGTGACGACGACGGCAGGAGCGGCTTCCGCCAGGCGTGTTAGAGCTGCCTCTACATCGCCGGCAAATTGCCGGGCAAATTTTTCCGAACAGACCAAATAATCCACTATGTTCATTAAGGCTAGTGTGCCTTCATGCAGGGAGCCGGCATCCAATACGCTGGGAATGTGATAATGGCGGGCACGCTCGGCCAAAGGCAGAGATAAATGCGGCTCGTGACCATCGAACAGAATGACTTTGGGTTTGACTGAAGAGAAGTCCAGCGCATTTGCCGGCAAGGCTTGGGTATCGCCTTTGTAATTAATCAAGGCTCTTTTTCCATCCGGCTTGACCAATATTGTCGACAGCGGCGTAGGCGATGGGCCGCGGACGATGAGTCGGGTATCTATATTGTACTCGGCGAACTCCTGGGTGTGCTTGTCTCCATAAAGGTCCTGGCCCAGATAACCGGCGAAGGCTGATTTGAGGCCCAATCGCGAAACCATCACCGCTGCATTAGCAGCCGGTCCTCCGCCGCAGCTGATAAGGCTGTCCGCGAAAATCTTTTCATCCTCGTCCGGGTGATGCGGAATTGAAAAGATCAGATCGTAAGAAGCGTGGCCTACGCACAGTACGTCCACTTGCATTGGGTAAGTCGTCATTAAGTCAAAGTGATTCGGTATCAAAAACAACCTGTATTAAGGGGGTAATTTTGCAGATTATCATTTCGCTGCATTTACTGGCAAGCCATTACGACTAAGAGAAGATAGTCAGGATTTTTGCCTATTTAATCAAATTGTTCTGATTTAATTATATTGAGTACGGATCTGACATCTCAACTGGACAGGATGATAAATTGCACGCTATTCTCCTGGTTCTCAATGTTCTGAATGGGAAACAGCTATGCAACTCACTCCTCAATTATTGCCTGACCTGGTTCAGGTCATAACCGATGCGATCGAAAATAACGCTGAAGAAGTAACTGCTCTGGATCAGGCTATTGGCGACGGCGACCATGTGTTTAACTTGCAGCGCGGCATTCAGGCCCTTAAGGCACAAAGCGCCGAATTAGGCCAAATGGATTGGGCTGCTGCCTGGCAGAAAATTGGCATGACATTGATGACAACTATAGGCGGTGCGTCGGGCTCACTATATGGCACCTTGTTTATGGCCATGAGCAAAGCTGCTCGCGATCGATCTTTGGATTTGCGCGCTTTTGCAGAGGTTTATGGTCAGGGCGTGGAGGCTGTCAAGCAGAGAGGAAAAGCTGATGTTGGCGAAAAAACCATGCTTGACGTTCTGGTTCCTGTGGCGGACAGCCTGCTTCAGTCATCAGCGGAGGCTGTTGAGTTGCCTCTGGCATTGAGCAAGCTGACGGATGTCGCACTCGCGGGCATGGAGTCTACCCGCGATATGGTGGCTACCAAGGGTCGTGCCTCTTTTCTGGAAGAGCGGAGCAGGGGGCATATTGATGCCGGCGCCAAAACCGCTCAGTTAATGATCTGTGCGATAGTCGCTTTGCTGGTCGAGCGTCTAGCAGCCCCAACGTAAAGCCGCGGTATGGGTCGGCGCATCCCAGAGGCGAATCAATTCATCATCAAGCAGCGTCAGCGTGACTGAACAGCCGGCCATATCGAGTGACGTGGTATAGTTGCCAACCAGGGAGCGGCAGATAGTGATGCCGCTTTTTTCAAAGAAGCTGGCGGCCAAATTGTAAATCAGATGTAATTCCATCAAAGGAGTGGCGCCGAATCCATTGATATGCAGCAACACCGGCTGGCCTTTTTGCGGCTTCAGTTCTTCATCGATGGCATGAGCCAGATGCTCGACAATTTCGGCAGCGCTGGCTAATGCCATCGTTTTACGCCCTCGCTCGCCATGTATGCCGACACCCATTTCCATTTCATCGTCGCCAATGGTAAATGTAGGATGGCCGAGAGCCGGTACGGTGCAACTGCTCAATGCCACGCCCATGGATGCCGTAGCCAGATTGACGCGCTCGCCGAGGGCTTTGCAGGCCGCCAAATCTGCACCGTTTTCTGCCGCCGCGCCGACGATTTTTTCTACAATCAATGTCCCAGCTACGCCGCGTCGTCCGGTGCTGTGATTTTTAGGCAACGATACATCATCGTTTACCAGGATGGTTTCATGCGGGCAGTCCAGCATTTCCGAGGCAATCTCGAAATTCATGACGTCTCCGGCATAATTTTTGACTATGAATAAGACGCCGCCGCCATTCTCGACGGCCTGCGCAGCGGCCAGCATCTGATCGGGCGTAGGCGAGGTGAATATCTGGCCGGGGCAGGCGGCATCCAACATGCCGCTGCCGACAAAGCCGGTATGCAAAGGCTCATGGCCTGAGCCGCCGCCGGAGATCAGAGCTACCTTGCCCGCAGGGGTAGCGCTTATGCGCCTGACAAAGTGAGGCTGAGCATTGAACTGGATAATATCAGCATGGGCTCTGGCGAAACCGCGCAGGCTTTCGTCGAGCAACGTGGCGGTACTGTTAATGAATTTTTTCATGGCGGCGATTCCGGTTTTTTATAGTTTTGCTTATGGTAGCGTGCACTGATGACACGATCAATCAGCTTCTGAGGCACTGGTGCTTGATTTATAGCTATAAGAAATATTTCGGTTGCCTTGTAATGCCTGGGTTATGGCGCGGATATCGGGCATGACCCAGGTCGGCTGATAATCCGACTTTTGCAAGTCTTTTTCAGTAGATACGCCCGATAGAACCATAAGGCTGCGTATGCCGGCGCGTACGGCGCCCAAAATATCCGTTTCCAGCCGATCGCCGATAGCCACCGTTTGCGATGGATCAGTTCCCAGTAAAGAAAGCGCTTGTCGGTACATGATCGGTTCCGGTTTGCCTATGATGGTTGGCGTTACGCCGGTGGCGACCTGAAGGGCGGCCAGAATGGCGCCGTTGCCAAGTATGGTGCCGTGCTCTGTTGGCAATGTGGTATCGGCATTCGTGCCTATGAATGTTGCTCCTGCCCGGATATTCAACGTTGCTGTCGCGAGTTTGTCCCAGGTCAGCGTATGGTCTTTGCCGCAGACGACAATATGCGCGCCCAGGTTGGGTGTTTCTTTGCTGCTGTCGTTGACTTCATAGAGTCCTGTAAGCGTAAAGCCTTGATCCAGAAGCGGGCGCCTGAGACCTTCTTCGCCGACAATAAATACTCGGGTTGTCTCGGGGCGGTTATATTCAGCCAGGTACGATGCTGTAGCCGTGGCAGAAGTCAGGATATTACCCCGAGTTACCGTCGTTACTCCCATGCGCGTGAGTTTCGCAACATACTGTTCCGGAGTCAGGCTGGCGTTATTGGTTGCCAAAATAAACCGGATCTGATGATCATGCAGGGTTTGAAAAAAGCCCTGTAATCCTGGTTGTGGTTGCTCGCCATGCCATAAGACGCCATCCATATCAATGATAAAGGCGCGGATATTATTAAAAGAGGCCATTAGTAAAATTTCTCAAATAATTAACTGTGTTGGATTGAGGGTGCAATAAAGAATAGGCATAGTCTATCGCTTAAATGTGAGACATGCTGATTCAACGCATTGAATGCAAGACCAAAGCTGTTTCTGAGCTCCCTGCATCGGTCTAATTCACCGGCTATCGGTTAAGTCGTTTGCGCAGAGAGTAATAGGGTTGATTTTACGTCGGACTGCGTTTTCAAGGCATTTTACTGCATTGCTTAAAGCCCTGTGCATTATGCTCATCTAGTTTGCTGGTATGGAAATGCATTAAATTTTTAGAGAGGCTGTTTTAGATCGAAGGACTAATGGTTTTCTTCGCCATGGCGGTTGTAACTGCTCAATTCCATATATAAAAATGCATAATTGCAGGTTTGAAAATGCCGGTTCCAATACATTCGATCAGTTCTCATCCTTGTATTGCCGTCGGGATTGGGCATTGACAGGCGTCCCCTTTCTAATTTACAGTTAGCATCGCATTAAATTTATGTAACCAAACTATAAATAAATAAAACATATCGGAGCACGATCATGGCAAAACCATTAATTCAAATGGCATTAGACTCATTAGATTTCAACGCAACAATTGCACTTGCAGAGCAAGTAGCGCCTCATGTTGACATTTTTGAAATCGGAACACCGTGCATTAAGCATAACGGCATCAATCTGGTTAAAGACTTGAGAAACAGATTCCCAGATAAATTGCTGTTAGTTGACTTGAAAACAATGGACGCTGGCGAGTACGAAGCAACTCCTTTCTATGCTGCAGGTGCTGATATTTGTACAGTTCTGGGTGTATCAGGCCTTGCAACTTGCGCTGGCGTTATCAAAGCAGCGAATGCGCATGGTGCAGAAGCGCAAATCGACTTGATCAACGTTGAAGATAAAGCAGGCTGCGCACGCGCTACTGCTGAATTGGGCGCTCATATCATGGGTGTTCATACTGGTCTTGATGCACAAGCAGCTGGCCATACTCCATTCGGCGACTTGAGCGATATCGCTAGATTAGGCTTAAACGTCAGAATTTCAGTTGCTGGCGGTATTAAGCAATCTACTGTTCAAGACGTTGTAAAAGCTGGCGCAAGCATTATCGTTGTTGGTGCAGCAATCTACGGTGCTCCATCCCCAGCAGAAGCAGCTAAAGAAATCCGTCA
>CAYPJI010000096.1:0-7834 GCA_964411045.1 uncultured Methylobacter sp.
CGATTTTAATAGAGCAGGAACTACTCCCCGGCCAGTTCCTGTATCCGGTAAAAACCTGCGCCGTTTTCGCCCAGTACATTGGCCAGCCAGGGCAGAACAGATTCCATGTCAGACTTCAATGTCCACGGCGGATTGATTACGATCATGCCGCTGGCGGTCATGCCGTGTCCACTGGTGTCGGCTTGAAGGCCGAGTTCAAACAACTGGATATTTTTGATGCCGCTGTTTTGCAGGGCTTGCTCCAGTTCTTTGTTGCGTTTGCGTTCTACGACTGGATACCAGAGCGCGAAAATGCCGGTGGCAAAGTGCTTGTGCATTTTTACCAAGGTGTCCACGACGTCCTGATAATCGCTCTTCATTTCATAGGACGGATCGATCAAGACAAGGCCGCGGCGCTCGGCCGGCGGCAACAGGCCGATGCTGTTTTTCAAGCCGTCTTCATGGAAGACCTTGATGCGCCTGTCCCTGTCAACGGCTTCCACTAGTAAGGCAATTTCCGTCGAATGCAATTCGTATAAAAACAGCCGGTCTTTGCTGCGTAATAAATGTTGCGTGATCAACGGCGAGCCGGGATAGCGCGTGAGCTTGTCCGGGCCGTTGAACTGCCTGATCAGCCCGACATAGGCGGCAACGCTGGCCGGCAGGTCATGGCGCTGCCAGAGTTTGCCGATGCCGTTGTCGAATTCCCTGTTTTTCAGCGCATACTCGCTGTCCAGTGCGTAAGCGCCGGGGCCTGCATGGGTATCAATACAACAGAACGGCTTGTCTTTTTTTCTCAGGTGTTCAAGAGTCTGGATCAGCGTCAGGTGTTTCAGGACATCGGCGAAATTGCCGGCATGGAATGAGTGGCGGTAACTGAGCATAAAGAACAATAAATAAAGGAAAGCGATGGCCGGCGCCGGGATGTTCAGGCCAGTTTGTCAACAATGGTCATGAAGATTTCAAACGCAATCAGCCAGATGATAATCCATTCCAGGGCCGAGGAGTGCCGGTGCTTTTGCTCGTCGGCCAGCATTTCAAACAGTTCGTGGATGGTTTCGAGCTTTTTGGACAAGACTTCGATGCGTTGCGTGATTTCCAGGTATTTGGCGGCGACGCTGTAAAAAGGTTCATACTCCGGGTATTCCCAAAAAAAGTCGGGAATATCGAGCAGGTCGTAATTCAGGATGATGTCGCTTTTGGTCAGGAATAGTTGGCCGCGGATCTTGGCAATTTCCTGGCGGTTCAACTTGATGCGACCGTCCTGGGCAAGCGATTTCGGAATGTAATTGGTTCTGGTGATGGTCCTGAGCGCGTGAGTTTCAAAATAGGCCAGCTTGATCGATTGCGCCATGCCTTGCGACAGCGAAAACAGCAGGATGGGGTCGGATGACTCGATTTCGATATGGTCTTCAATAATGCGTGTCGTCGAGCAGTTGAGCGCGTATGTGAAGTTATCTTCCTCCACGATATCGAGCGGGTTATCCGCATGTTCCAGCAATAAACGATGGAGCCGGGCCTGCTGCTCCGGGCCGATGTTCCAGTGCACGACGGCTCCATACGCGAAAATAACCGACAAGGCTTCGTGATCTTCAACCAGCAATGCGCCTTTAATAATCCTGACCTGTTTCGATTCGGAAATTATTTTTGATAACGCGGCAATATCGAAACGCTGCGCCAGGCAGTAGGCCACACATTTCTTGATGGAAAGGTTTTCAGTCATGCGGCATTCTCTAAAGCTCAGCCAGGGCAGGGGATATGTACATCATCAGGCCTGACGGATGCTTCTCCTTGAGTATAATTAAGTTGATTTATTCGGTTATTTTAACTAACCATCCGTTTTCAGCGTCACATCTTGGCGATTTGGCGTTGACCTTGACGTTAACTCTGGCGGTTACATTTTTCAGTTCGGCCGGCAGTTTGCCTTTTATCAGATAGAAGCTGTCTTTATCTTCGCCAGTGATTTCCACCGGGATCGTTTTTACGGTGACCTCGACTTGATCGGGGCTTTGAATGCCGGTAACCATGAACGAAAATTCCGCTTCCGGCGCAACGGCGGCCATGTGGCCGGGTTGGAATTTGCTGAGGCGGGCTTTTACACAGGCGCCGCCGCCGCTGCCGGTACCCGGCGTATGACCGGCATGGCCGCTGGCTCCGGCTATGGCGTCGCTTATGTTAAATAAGGAAAGACTCAATAAAACGACGAGCAAGTTTGGTATTCTCATGATTTCCTCTCTAATTATTATTAATCAGCATTCAAGCAATGCTGTGTTACCGCCGTAAATCCTGCGTCGCCATGGATTTCCGGCGGCGGATGCATGACGTCCAACACGTCTGCTTTTGGGGCGGTAGGCCCGATTATAGAACATTGGCGTAGTCCTGCTCCAGTTGCCGGAAGCTCATCGATGACATAAAGCGGCTGAAACTCAGCCAGGCCGACAATCCCATCAGGTCCTTGAATTGCGGTGGCAGGAAGCGCGGCGCGATGACGGTTCCTTCTTCAACCAGATCGACCAGCACCCTCATATCCTCGATCATGGTCTTGCCGCAAAACAGCAGCGGGATGCGGTCGGGTTTGCCCGTGCTGACCGCCAGTCGCATGAAGTTATAGGTCAATACGAAGCCTTTGATGTAAGTCAGGTCCTTGGTGAAAGGCATGCCGTCCGCGCTGCTGCCTCTGAATACCCGGCTGCTGAGCGTGTAGCTTTCTTCCGGGTCCAGCCCTTTTTCCCTGAAGAAATGGAAGATATCCATGAAGTCGGCGCCGTCTTCGGCCAGCGTGATGGCGCGCACACGGTTGATCAGGCGCATCAGCCGGTTAGGGCTGGAGCTGAAGGTCAAAATCTCCATCAACACCGCTAGTCCTTCCTGCGTGACCGCGGACGAAGGCGGGCCCTTGCCAAGAAACGTGCAGTAAGGCTGGGCCAGGCCGTTCAGTGTCGTGCCCAGGTGCACCCAGACCTCATGCACTTCGAGCACGCGCAGGTCGCGCATATTGAACAGGGCGTCCGCGCGCAGCTTGACGTAATCGGTGCCGGCGGCGGCATCGGCGACGATGCCGTCACTGATCATCGCGCGCAGGCCATTGCCCGGAAACAGATTTTCAATTCTTTCGTTGAGGATGCCTACCGCTTCTTTTGCGGTGATGGTCTTGGGCTCTTCATTCAGGAAATCCAGCTTCAGCAATTGCGACAGCGTTGCTTCCATCATGCTGCCGAGATCGGCGATAGTGGGGTCGCCGACATGAAATACATCATGCGAGGAGCCGTACAACTCCTGAGAAATATCGGAGAAGATAGGCGTGCCCCGGGACTCCAGCATGCGCACGACGGACTGGTATTCACGGCAAATCCGGCGCATGATGACGCTGAGCGGATTGAGCTGGCCCAGCTTGCGCGACAAATCCCGCTCGATCTGGTAAAACTCGCGTTTTTTTTCGGTCGGATCAAAGCCTAAAGGGCGCTGCAGATAATAATCGGGCGTTACGAGCGGTGGTTTCTTGCATTTGCCTTCAAAAAAAGCCTGCTTGATGCTGTCGTCCCATTTGGTCGCATCCAGGATGCGTATGGGCTGTTGGGCCTTGACGATACGGTCCGAAAGCATTTTGACTTCAGTTAGATAAGCCGAAGGTCTAGTGGTCTTTTTACTCATTCAATGTTTGTAAGCAGTGAAATGGCCGGAAAATTCTCAGGGCTTAGTTATACCAGTAACTGAGCCATGCCCAGTATATCAATAGATTGATAAAGCCCAATGGAATTCCGATGCGGGCAAACTCGAAAAAGCCCAGCGTCGCGCCATGTCTCTCTGCATGCTGGATGATGATGACGTTGCTGGCGGCGCCCAGGATCAGGAAATTGCCGGCTACCGTGCTGCCGGCCGCCAGGGCCATCAGCGAGGCGGCGTCCGTATGCGTCAGCATGGGTAGATACAGCGCGACCAGCGGCACATTGGAAACCAGCTGGCTGAGCGACGCGCTCAGCAGCATGATTGCCGGCACGGTCGTCAGGTCTATCGCCAGATTATCCACCTGGTGCTGCATGATGCCGGTTTGCCAGACGCTGGCCGTCAATACGAACATCGCGGCAAAAAACACCAAAGTCGCCCAGTCCAGGCTCTTCAATAAGCGCAGGCGGGCAGGGCTCAGCAATACCGGCGGCAGGGCGGCGATCAGCGCAATATGGCTCAGTTTGATCTGTACAGGGCTGTGCAGGCCGACCAGAATGATTTTGACGATGATCAGGCCGATCAATAAAAACAGCGAGATGCGGCCGAGTTTAGCCAGTTCCGGATCCAGCAGGTCGACGGGGGCATGGGTCAGCGGCAGGCCATTCCTGAACTCGTCCCGATAAACCCACCGTAATATTAAATACGTGACGGCCAAATTGATCAGCGTGGGCACGGCCAGGGCCTTAAAAAACGTCTGAAAAGGCGCCGGTAAATCCGCGTGTGTGGCAATGAGCAGATTCTGCGGATTGCCGATAGGGCTCATCACGCTGCCGAGCGTGATGGCATAGGCCAATGTCAGCAAAAATAATTTGCCGCTGAGTTTATGCTCTAGCGCCAATCGCAATACGAGTGGAGTCCCCACTATGGCAAGTGTGTCGTTCATCAGCAGTGCCGAACTGAAGGCGGCGCCGAACAGGATGCCCAGAAGCAATTGCTGCGCCGACCTGATCCGGTTGAACAAGCGATAGGCCAGGTAATACAGATAACCGCTGGCGACCAGTGTCTGCCCGACGATGAACATGCCCAGCAAAAACAGCATGACATCGAGGTCTACCGCCGTTAGGGCGTCGGGCCAGCTAATCTCGCCGGCCGCCAGAACAATCAGGGCGCCGGCAGTCATCGATTGCCAGATTTTAATCGTGAACCGGCCGATTTTCCGCACGGCGATTAATAAAAAGACTATGAATAGTACAGCTAAAGATAAGTTCATTAATTTTTATGGTCTAAGCATGATTATCAACTCCGGAGGCATTTTACAGCTTAAGAACGGGCAGTCGAATAACAACCTTTTCAAATCTAAGTACGAATACTTATTTAAGGTTCGTTTAAGACTTGCAAAGAAAAATGACACTTACAGCGGTACAAAAGACAAAACATGAACAGACAGATAGAAAGCCTAGATATTGATGAGGGCGGTTTTGCAACATCAAGGCGAAGGTTTCTGAAGACTATGGCATGTGGTTCTTTGCTGACATTGAGTGGTACCGGAATCGCAAACGCGGCAGCCAGACGCCTTCCTTCGCATAAATCGCTTTCCTTACTACACGTCCATACCGGCGACAAGCTGAAGTTGACCTATTTTGAACAGGGCGGATATCTGAAAGACGCCCTGCTGGAAATCAACTATCTGCTGCGCGATTATCATACCGACGACGTTCATCCCATTGATCCGGCACTGCTCGACCAGTTATATGATCTGAAACTTGCGCTCGGAATCAGTCAACCTTTCCAAGTCTTCTCGGGCTATCGTTCCCCTCGTACCAATGCCAGATTACGTAGGAAGATACGTGGCACCGCAAAGCACAGCTTGCATATGCAAGGGCGGGCTATTGATATTCATGTGGCCGGGATGGATATGCGAAGAGTCAGAAACGCAGCGCTTGCCATGCGCCGCGGCGGAGTCGGGTATTATGCGCACGCCGATTTTGTGCACCTGGACACGGGCGATTTCAGGTCGTGGCATAAATAGGTATCGGCCTGTTTTCATGCCGGCCTTGATGATTTAATAACGGCAACATAATCTCTGGCGAGGACGAGATGAGAGGTTGCGCTGCAATCAATCGGTGTAGGGTACCTCTGTATCCGGAGGAATGTTCGGATAGGCTTCGGCGGGAGTCTGCCGGTCATTCTGCAAAATCATTTCCATCACACTATCCACTCTGCCGGGAATTTCTTCGGGGGAAATTCCTGCTTCTTCCAACGATTTTCCAATATCATTCTCTATAGATTGAGGCAATGGCTCTGCCGCAGAGTTTTCCAGCGCAGCATTCAAGTGAAAGGAATAAGATTCTGCCTGAAGGGCGGACTCGCTTGATCCTTCGTTATACGAAGCGATCATATCCGCCACGTCATCGGAGACATCCTGGGCTGGCGGCTCGCGCCCGGGGTTATTGTCGAAACGGTCCGGACAACTGTGTTCGCTCTTTGCAGTTATCTTGCCTCCACCAGTAAACGGAGTCCGCTGCTCTGACTTGCTCCGAGTCTCTATCTCTTCATTCTTGTCTTGGCCATCCGGTTGCCGGTCATTAAGCCAGCTCTGTCCTACCCATACGCCTAACAGGAAGACCAGCGGCAACAGGATTATGTTACGAGGAGCAGCGGACACAAGCATACATACTTCAGTTATGTTTAGAAGAAAGAATCCCGGAATAGAGTCTGGATAACTCCACCAGAGCGGATAACGCCTGTCGTGCCACAGGCAGTTGCATTTCCTATAATTCTGACTGTGAAGTTGCCAACCCAGGCTGCATTCAAGTCATCAATTATCTGAGGGTTTGCGGTCGTGAAGCGATAATAAAAAGTGGGCGATACAACCGCTGGGCCTAAGTCAAAGATATGAGGTCCATTACCGACCACCTCAGAACGGACAACGTGAAGTCTTGCCTGGTCGCAAACGGCATGCGCAGGATTAACGAAGGACAACATCAGTACTAACGGCGTTAGAATTGACAATACAACTTTTTTCATAAGTCACCTCATATTATTTCTCCTCATAATTGAACGAATCCATAATAAGCAGTGGCTTCGATTAATGTTCTCCCTGGCGGGAGAATGCCATGGTCTTTACGAAAAGAAAGTTAAAAACGATTTGTAGTTAAACCGAAAGGAATTTTGTCGAGGCTACTTATCGGATTAACCATAACGGCAATTTACTCATGCTTTGGGTTGGATTTCCATTCGTGCCATTACTGTCTAGCTTAGCAAATACAGGGCATGATTTGATGCGGGTTCATTCGGTAGCGGATATTGACTTTATCTCTTTGGATAATGTCGGAATAAGTCCGGATTCGGTCTTTATTTATGCCGGATCAAATCCAGACTTTCGGGCATGAGTCGATTGGGTTGCGCTTATCTCACCAACTGGACTGGCTCCGGACCGTTGCTGATGAAAAGCAGCTGATCGGACAGGTCGGCCGGTTTTTCAAGCGCGCTTTGTAAAACAGGGTCCTGGTGATAAATATCCTGATAGAACATCAGATTGTCATGTTGATCGAAGAAAGACGTCGTATAAAAAAACAGCACCGGTACCGGCTTTTTCAGGACAATGTGTTGCGTTTTAGGCGTCTGCATGGCCGCCTGTATGGTTTCCTTGTTCCACCCTTCCTGGCCTTTCAGAACGAACTCGGCCAGCTGCTGAGGATTTTCGACCCGTACGCAGCCGTGGCTGAAATCCCGGCGCGATTTGCTGAACAAGGCATTGGCCGGCGTGTCGTGCAAATAGACGTCACTCTGATTGGGGAAAATGAACTTTACTTTGCCCAAGGCATTCTTGCTGCCGGGGCGCTGCCTGGCTTTTAATGTTCCTTGTTTCAGTTGTGTGATGGAGTTGTCGGTAAACGGGACGGGCTTGACTTCATTGCCGAAGCTGGGGACCAGCTCTATATGTTCTTTGGCCAGATAATTCGGATTTTTTAATAATTTGGGCAATACTTCGGTCTTCAGGATGCTATAGGGAATGTTCCAGTACGGCATAAAGTCGATAAAACGCAATTCCGCCATTAATACCGGCGTCTGGTTCTTCAGGGCCTTGCCGACGACCACTTTCATGTTCAGCATATCGGCATCCACTCCGCCAGGCGCATTGAACGCCCATAACTGAAAAGCCGGAATATTGACGATGATAGATGGC
>CAYPJI010000097.1:0-3683 GCA_964411045.1 uncultured Methylobacter sp.
GTTCTCTGTTGGAGCTGATTATCAGTTAGCTCCCTGGAATCCACTATGAGCCAACGGAAAATGCTGAAACAAGTGTGAAGCAAATACAATGCTATCTGATTGAACAGGGGATTCTAAATTAATGAATTATGATGTCTTCAATGGCGATGCCGATGGCATATGCGCCTTGCTGCAGCTCCGATTGGCCGAGCCAAAACCGTCAGTGTTGGTGACGGGAATAAAGCGCGATATAGAGCTGTTGGACCGGGTTAATGTGACGCCGGGCGATGAGGTGACCGTGCTGGATATTTCCCTGCAGAAAAACCGTCCTCATGTAGAAAGATTACTCCGGCAAGGCGCCCGCATTTTTTATGTCGACCACCATCTGGCCGGCGATATACCCGAGCATGCCGCGCTTAAAACGCTGATCGATACCGATGCGAACATGTGCACGAGCCTTCTGGTTGACCGTTACCTGCGAGGACAATACCGCAGTTGGGCCGTTGTTGCGGCTTTCGGCGACAATCTGAATCAAAGTGCGGAACAGGCGGCAGGCGCACTAAAACTGTCGGCGCCGGAGATAAACCAATTAAAGGAGCTGGGCGTTTGCATCAACTACAACAGTTACGGCGGCTGCATCGAAGATCTGCATTATCCTCCCGATCAGCTTTATAAGAGTTTGCTGGCTTATAAATCGCCTTTCGATTTTATCAGCGATCAGCACTCAATCTACAAGGAACTTCAGGCCGGTTATTATGACGATCTGATTCAAGCGAACCGTATCAGGCCCGAATATGATAATAATCATGTCACGGTGATCGTATTGCCGGATAAAATCTGGGCTCGGCGCATTAATGGCGTTTATGGCAATGAGTTGGCCAATCGGGTTCCGGAAAAAGCGCACGCCATTGTGACGCATAATAAGCGGGGCGGTTACCAAGTCAGTGTCCGCGCGCCGCTGATCAATAAAACCGGCGCGGATGAACTGTGCAGCGAATTTCCCAGCGGCGGCGGGCGCAAAGGGGCGGCCGGGATCAATCATTTGCCGGTAGAGCAATTGCCTGATTTTATAAAAAGATTCAGCGAAAAGTATAGCCAGCTTTAGGGATGCCCGGATAGCGCAGATAGAGCTTTCTGTACAAACAATTAACGCTTTATCCTGACTGTGCCGCGTCAATGAGCCCCAGCATTGGCAGAGCGGTTTAACAGTGCAATTCCGCAGTGATGACGTTAAAATGAGCATTAATATAGTCACTAACGCTTATTCGCAGCGAATTTCTACCTTAAGATTAAAGAATGAAAATAACCCCAACAAAAATTCACGATGTATTTATCCTTGAGCCTAAAGTATTCGGCGACCAACGCGGCTTTTTTCTGGAAAGCTACAACCAGCAGAAATTTCAGAATGCAACTGGCATAAAAGCGGCTTTTGTGCAGGATAATCATTCCCGTTCGGGCAAAAACGTCTTAAGAGGGCTGCATTATCAGGTAAAGCACCCGCAGGATAAGCTGGTGCGCGTGGTGCTGGGCAGCGTATTTGACGTAGCCGTCGATTTGAGAAAATCATCATCGACATTCGGCCATTGGGTCGGCGTCGAGTTAAGCGAAGAAAATCACCGGCAATTGTGGGTGCCCGCAGGTTTTGCCCATGGCTTTCTGGTGCTGTCCGAACAGGCGGACTTCCTGTATAAAACCACCGATTACTACGCGCCGGAATATGAACGCTGCATCCGCTGGGATGATCCCGATATCGGCATCGTATGGCCGGAAGCCTGTGTGCCCAGTCTTTCCGCCAAGGATCAGCAGGGCGTCTCGTTTCGTGAAGCCGAGGTGTTTGCATGAAAATCCTGCTGACAGGCTGCAGCGGTCAGGTAGGCTGGGAGCTGGCCAGAGCCTTATTGCCTCTTGGCGAGGTCATTGCCGTCAACCGCTCGCAGGCCGATCTTTCCGATCCTGACGGATTGCGCCGCACTGTTCAGAAGCTTAATCCGGATGTTATTGTCAACCCGGCCGCTTATACGGCTGTCGACAAAGCGGAATCAGAACGGGATCTGGCATTCCTGATCAATGCGGAAGCGCCCCGCGTGTTAGCCGAAGAAGCGGCAAAAAATGCATCGCTGCTGATTCATTATTCCACCGACTATGTCTTTGACGGCACCAAGCATGCGCCTTATACGGAAGACGATGCCGTTCATCCCGTCAACGTCTATGGCCAGAGCAAACTGGCCGGCGAACAGGCGATTCAGGCAGCCGGGGTGGACCATTTGATCCTGCGCACATCCTGGGTCTATGCGGCCAGGGGGCAGAATTTCCTGAAAACCATTTTGCGCCTGGCGGCGGAGCGCGAAGAATTGAATATCGTGGCCGATCAGATCGGCTCGCCCACCTGGGCACGCCTGATCGCCGAAACCACGGCGCATGCGCTCAGGCAGTCCCTGCTTGAAAGACAGCAAAGCGGCTTCAGCTCAGGCATTTACAATCTGACCTCGGCGGGTGAAACGTCCTGGCATGGCTTTGCCCAGGCGATCGTTGAGATCGCCCGCCAGCAAGGCACGCAGCCATTAAAAAACCGCGTCATCAAGCCGATACCGACGACGGATTATCCAGTGCCGGCCAAACGCCCGCTCAACTCGCGGCTGTCAACAAGCCGCCTGGAACAGCGCTTCGGTTTGAAAATGCCGACCTGGGACAATGCGCTGAGGCTTTGCATGGCTGATGTGGTTTAAAAGCAGAAACTGCAGCTTGAATATTGGTGTCAGTAGGGTGGAGTTTAAGCTGTAGGGTCGAATTCATTCGACCTGGGACGTGCGTTAGGTTTTCCTGAAGGCGGTAGGTTTTTGTCGAGTGCGAATACCCGCAAGGGGCACAAGTGAATTCGCACCTACGCATGCATGGCATCGCTTTCATGTTAAACGAAGGCCGGCTTTAAAACGTGTTGCTAGTAAGTACGGTAAAAGCAAGAAAAAATACGGCCCGAACGCAACACAGTTAAGTAAAAAAATTAAGATCACGGTAAGTTCACCATGAGATATTTACCGTGAGTTGACTTTGGAACAGAGCAATTAAACACAACATATGAAAATATTAGTCACTGGAGGTGCCGGGTTTATAGGCTCGGCTCTGGTTCGATATCTGATCAATGAGACCGAACACAGCGTTATCAATGTCGACAAGCTCACCTATGCGGGCAATCTCGAATCGCTCAAATCGATAGAAGCCAATGCGCGCTACCATTTTGAACAGGCCGATATCTGCGACGCCGCCAAAATCGAGCAGCTATTCCAGCACTATCAGCCCGATGCGGTCATGCACCTGGCGGCCGAATCCCATGTGGACCGCTCCATCGATGGCCCTGCCGCCTTCATACAAGCCAATATCGTCGGCACTTATACACTGCTGGAAGCCGCGCGCAAGCACTGGCAGGCAATGGCTGACGCGCAAAGGCAAGCGTTCCGTTTTCACCATATCTCGACCGACGAAGTCTACGGCGCCTTGGGCGAGACCGGGCTTTTTACCGAAGAAACCGCCTATGATCCAAGCTCGCCCTATTCGGCCAGCAAGGCCTCATCGGACCATTTGGTCAGAGCCTGGCACCGGACTTACGGTTTGCCGGTGATCGTCACCAACTGCTCAAACAATTACGGGCCTTTCCATTTCCCCGAAAAACTGATTCCGCTGGTGATTCTGAATGCCATGGAAGGCAA
>CAYPJI010000097.1:3693-7778 GCA_964411045.1 uncultured Methylobacter sp.
GCCTGTCTACGGCAAGGGCGACCAGATACGCGACTGGCTTTATGTCGAGGATCATGCGCGGGCGCTTTATAAGGTCGTGGCCGAAGGCAGCGTAGGGCAGACCTACAATATCGGCGGCCACAACGAAAAAACCAATCTTGAAGTCGTCAAGACCATCTGTGGCATCCTGGATGAATTAGTGCCCGACCGTCCCGGAAACATAACGCGCTATGAAGAATTGATCACGCATGTAACGGACCGTCCCGGACACGACAAGCGCTATGCCATCGATGCGAGTAAAATCAATAAGGAGCTCAATTGGGCGCCGAAAGAAACCTTTGAAACCGGCATCAGGAAAACCGTGCAATGGTATATCGATAATCCAGCCTGGTGGCAAAGTGTGCAGGATGGCAGTTATCGGCGCGAACGGTTAGGCTTGGGTACAAAGTAAAAAACCAGACAACTCTGAATCACTACTGACAGGAAAAATAGAGCATGAAAGGAATAATATTGGCAGGCGGTTCAGGAACGCGCTTGCACCCCGTTACCTTAGGCATCTCAAAGCAACTCTTGCCGGTTTACGACAAGCCCATGATTTATTACCCGCTGAGCATTTTCATGTTGGCGGGCATACAGGAAGTGCTCATCATTTCAACGCCGCAGGATATCGGCCGGTTTGAGCAGTTATTAGGCGACGGCAGCCAATGGGGCATGCAGCTTGAATATGCTGTCCAGCCCTCGCCGGACGGCTTGGCCCAGGCTTTTATTATCGGCGAGAAATTCATAGGGAATGATCCATGCGCATTAATACTGGGAGACAACCTGTTTTATGGGCATGATCTGGAGAAGCTGCTGAAACGCTCGGTACAAAAGACAGAAGGCGCAACCGTTTTCGCCTATCCCGTGCAGGATCCGGAACGTTACGGCGTTGTTGAGTTTGACGGTGAAGGAACCGCCATCTCGCTGGAAGAAAAGCCGCTTAAGCCCAAATCCCGCTATGCGGTGACCGGCCTTTATTTTTATGACAATCAGGTCGTGGAGATCGCCAAATCGATAAAGCCTTCGGCCCGCGGCGAACTGGAAATCACCGATGTCAACCGCTGCTATATGGAGCAGAACACCTTGTCCGTGGAGCTGATGGGCCGAGGCATGGCCTGGCTGGATACCGGCACCCATGAGTCTCTGCTGGATGCCTCGCAGTTTATACAAACCATTGAAAAACGGCAGGGGCTGAAAATAGCTTGTCTGGAAGAAATTGCTTGGCGCAATGGCTGGATTGGCGATGATAAACTTAGGCAGTTAATGAAGCCATTGCTGAAGAGTGAATATGGCAACTATCTGATGCGATTACTCGAGAAGTGAATTTGTCAGGACTTACGCCGTTTGCCTGTTCAACCGCTGAAACAAGTGGTTTTAAAATCTGTGGGCGCAACTTTAGTCGCCTTTTAGTGAATGGGCGACTAAAGTCACCCCGCAGGCTTGCGTAAGTCCTGTAAGATTTATATTGGAACATATATTTTTGGTCGGGATATAGCCAGCATATTTGAAAAAGATCAGGCATTCGTTGATATGCACCATTAATTGACAGATGGTGCACCAATGATTGTCACACGTCTGTTTAGCATGCTTTGTGCAAGAAGGTTTTCAGCTCTTGGCTAGGACCTGTTCGATCGGATTCAGATTAGGCTTGTCAAGCTTCGAAAAGGTATGCGATATATCCCTATAAAACTTTGCCAGCAATCAGATATGTTTGATCTTGCATGCGCCTCTCTATGCGTCGACAGCAAGTGATTTTGCAATTTCGATTGCAATAAGTTTTACAGTAATGTCCCATAGGCACTGCGGTCACTAATATCAAATAGCGATTACAAAGGACGGGTGAGCATAGTGCAACTCTTCGAATAGTTAAAGCCGATTTTTGACTAATAATCGAACCGGCGCCATGCTTGCTATTGGCAATTTGATTTCACAGCATAAAGTGTAAGGGATTTTCCAAATGATTGTATCTCCTGGGCGCAGTTAGCCATGTAATCATCAACGGCTTTAGTACCACCAGATATCCCTTTTCGAAATAGCAAAAATTTTACCGATCGTTCGGACAAATAGCGCTTTACATAGTCCATATCTTTTTGATACAGGTTGATGCTTGACGCGTGCATTGCATGAAGATTAAAAAATGGCGGCTTGAGAAACAATGTCATGTGGTCATTTATGGCTACGGCTTCCCCAGGTTTTCGCAGTCGTTCTATAGTTCTATAAGGCTCCGAATATTTGCTAAATATGGTTTTTTTCTCATGAGCTGTTTGTTCCGATCCTTGAAACCTGACAAGGCTCTTATAGCGCTCCGTTATGCTGGGGTTCTCTCCGATAAAAATTAATAAGAAAGTAAGGAAGGCTAGAAAAATCGAAGCCCTTACTCTGACTGAAACAATTTGCAGATAAGACTCGATCTTGAAGGACAGGAATGCAAAAAATGTAGCAAAACTGATAAGGATATACCTGGACAAAAAACGGTTGTCATACCGTGATGCATAAAATATAACGAACCAAATTAATGCAGATGCAGTGATTATTTCTGGCAACCCTGTCTTTCTTTTGCTAGCGTCTTTTATGAGGATGACCAAGGAAGCTACCAAGGCAGCTAGGCCAAGGACGCCAAGCGTTTGATTTCCAGATATTGGATGTAGACCGAGTACTATGGGAATAAACATAGTTACGAAATTTAGCGCTGAAGCTTCAATTCCGTTGGTATTGCGTGCGATCCATGCTTGTTTGATTTCATCGGGGAGTGGCATCGCAACAGGACTAAAAGGGTTGCCTTGGGCAATATAAGCGGTGATTGCCCAAGGTAACAAAAGCACTAGGCCTATTGTTGTGCTATGGATGCAAACTCTGAGTGTGAACCTCCGCGACAGATAAACGAAAGTAAAAGGGATGGCTAAAGGAATAGCGTTCGGGATTTTCACGCTTACGGCGTAAGCGGCCAGAGCCGTTGCAATCAAGAGTAAACGTTCATTGGCTTGGTCATAAGCACGAATAAGTATAGTAAGAGTTATGAGACCAATAGTTGCTGCAAAGATATCGTTCTTCAACAGCCCCCAATCATTGATTGCCCCCAACGTAAATACCATTAAGGCCGCTATTGCGCTTGCTGTTCTTGATCCGCCAAAAGCTCGACAGACAAGAAGCACTGAAACTGGAAAAAGCGTATTGGTGATGGCGTTAAATAGCTTCAACCTATCAAGCATCGCAGGAGAATCTATTAACTTCGCTAAATCAGCAACTGAGAGATAGAGAAGGTCGTAGCCCAAGTAGGTGCCGGAGTGTAAGAGAGTTTCATTCCATACGAGCCGACCAGTCAGACTCATAATCCAAGGGAATCCAAGGTGATATTGCTGAGCATCTCCATGAATTGAAGAACTCAAGTATGTACTGACAATCATAAAACCGCAAAGAAGGCCAACAAGAGCCTCTGGTAGCCAAGCTGGATTATTGACTGTAGGGATAATCAGGCGTGACTTATGAGCATACAGAGCAAACGCTAGGGCAAGCAGACCGATAATCCGTAAAGTCATTACCAATGTTTGATTGAATAGTCCTAACGCTCCAGCGAAAAGCAAAATTTGGGAATAGATCAGCATTCCTAAGGTAAGCGCAATGATCAAGAATTCTAAACGAGATAAAGTGCTTCTTTGTACGGAAGCGAGACGCAAAAAGAGTAAGCCAATCCCGACCATAGATAATAGGGGAAGCAATGGGATGAAGAGCGATGGGATTAATTCAAAACAAATTAATGAAATCATAAAGGTATGGTGGAAGACGGAGCGAAAGATAAATGTGGACTTTGTGTCTTAGTGCTCAGTAAAAGATGCGCAAATTTAGGCGCAATAGTGAAACAACAGTAATGCAAAATCAAGCAATACTGTGAAACTTATATCAATACTTCAGACAGTTTTAATAGAGTAGAACCATGAGCAAACTCTGGGATAATACGGTTTCCGACATCGAACAACCCCAGAAATCAGCTCATGGAAGGAATAATAAACTCAGTTTTAGAGCAGTTATTGCTTAGATAAAAACATGGTAAACTAACCGCTTGTTAAACG
>CAYPJI010000098.1:0-7752 GCA_964411045.1 uncultured Methylobacter sp.
GGGATTGACTCTGCCTGTGACTGAGTCTGTTGCGGCCAATTGCTTCTCGTTGCCGATCTGTCCTTATCTGGCTGATGCTACTATCAAAGAAATTGTCAGTGTTATCCGTGAGGTCTTGACCGCTTAAAGTTATCGCAGGATTGATCAAGCGATAAAAACTGACGCAATACCAATAAAGGCCGGCTCTTAGTCGGCCTTTTGTTTGCTGGTTACTGACATTATTTACTTAATAGGTTATTTCTTGCCACAAAACAAACCTTTAACTGTCCTGTTTAGCGCTGGCGAATCCTCGGGTGATCAGCATGCCGCCAATATGTTTCTGGAATTGCGCAAATATCGGCCTGATATCCAAGGCATTGGCATGGGCGGCGCAAAAATGGCTCAGGCGGGTATCGATGTTCGCTATGATTCATCGAATATCGCCGTAATCGGTCTTGTCGAGGTTATAAAGCATTATGGTGAAATTCGCCGTGCATTAAAGCTCATGCAGAAGCTAATCTTGGATGAGCAACCTGATTTGCTGGTTTGCGTCGACTATAAGGAATTCAACTTCAAACTGGCGCGATATGCCAAGCAATGCGGTATCAAAGTATTGTTCTATGTCAGTCCACAGATATGGGCATGGCGCCCCGGGCGGGTCAAGAAATACGGCGAGGTGATCGATATGATGGCCGTTATCTTTCCTTTTGAGACGGCTTATTATGAGGCTGAAAATGTGCCGGTGCGTTATGTTGGGCATCCGTCTGTGGATAAAGTCCATGCCCAGCATTCAAAGGAAGAAGATTTAGTGCGTTTTGGGCTTGATCAAAAAAAGAAAATTATCGGCCTATTGCCGGGAAGTCGCGCCAATGAGATCAAGCGCATGCTGCCGGTCATGCTGAAAGCCGCCGAAGAAATTCAAAACGATATGCCTGAAGCCCAGTTTATGCTGCCTCAGGCCGACTCGATCAGTGATGTCTTACTTGAAACATATTTGAGTCAGTCGCCGGTTAAAATTATCACGGTAAAAAATCAGCCCTATGATGTGATTCAATGCTGCGATGTAGTCATGACGACTTCGGGCACGGCAACGCTGGAAATTGCTTTATTAACCGTGCCTATGGTTATCACTTATAAGCTTTCATCGCTAACCTATATACTTGGAAGATGGCTGGTGAATACGCGGTTTATTGGATTGCCCAATATTATTGCTGGCAAAGGGATTGTAAAGGAGTTTATTCAACATGAAGCGACTTCGGAAAATCTGGCTGCGGAAGTTAACCGGATTTTGACTGAAAAGGCCTATGCTGATGCGATGCGCGGCAATTTAACCCAGGTTAAAGCGCAGTTGGGCGAAGGCGGAGGCTCAAAGAACATGGCGGAACTCGCTTGGACTATGCTGTCTAAAAATGAAGCAATTTAATCCCATAAAGATAAATCTTGATTTGAAAATCAAAACTATCCGAATGCATATCTCTATGTGATAATAAACAGTTCGATTGGGTAATACTTCTTTACATATAGGACATAAGCAATGGACGAGAACAAGAAGAAAGCGCTGGGCGCAGCGTTGATGCAGATAGAAAAACAGTTCGGCAAAGGCTCTGTCATGCGCATGGGCGATGTAGCTGCCTCGCGTGATATCGAAGTGGTTTCTACCGGTTCTCTGAGCTTGGACATTGCGTTGGGTTGTGGAGGCTTGCCTCGCGGCCGTATCGTGGAAATTTATGGGCCTGAATCTTCCGGTAAAACTACTTTGACGCTACAAGTTATCGCTGAAATGCAAAAGCTCGGCGGTACGGCGGCATTTGTCGATGCCGAGCACGCGCTGGACCCAGGTTATGCCGAAAAAATCGGCGTCAATGTCGATGATTTGCTGGTATCTCAGCCCGACACTGGCGAACAGGCCTTGGAGATCACCGATATGCTGGTGCGTTCAGGCGCTGTTGATGTCGTCGTCGTCGACTCGGTCGCGGCCTTGACGCCTAAAGCCGAAATTGAAGGCGATATGGGCGATTCGCACATGGGCCTGCAGGCGCGTTTAATGTCCCAGGCATTAAGGAAATTGACTGCCAATATCAAACGCTCCAATACACTGGTTATTTTTATTAATCAGATCAGGATGAAAATCGGAGTCATGTTCGGCAGTCCGGAAACCACAACCGGCGGTAATGCGCTTAAATTCTATGCTTCAGTGCGGCTGGATATCCGACGCATCGGTTCGGTTAAGAAAGGCGAGGAAGTGATAGGCAATGAAACCCGCGTAAAAGTGGTTAAAAACAAAGTCGCTCCGCCTTTTAAGCAGGCCGAATTCGAGATTTTATATAACGAAGGCGTGTCGTTTCTGGGCGAATTGGTCGACTTGGGGGTCAATTACGGTTTTATTCAAAAATCGGGTTCCTGGTATAGTTACGGCAATGAAAAAATCGGCCAAGGCAGAGATAATGCCAAAACCTTTTTGAAAGAGCATCCTGATATAGCCAAAGAGATCGAAGGCAAAGTACGGGCCGAAGCGTTCGGCCGAAGAGCCGAACTCATTGAGGAAGCTGGCTTTACTGCTGAAGGCGAATAGTCCATTTAGTCCTCATAGCCTGTTGTGAATGACGTTCATAAGGATATTAAAGAAACTTGTCTGCGTTTGCTGGCCCGTAGAGATCACAGCCGGAAAGAATTGCTCAATAAACTGACGGGTAAAGGCTTTGATAGGGAAGCTGTATTGGCTGTCATTGATGAATTGGCGCAGCAAGGCTGGCAGGACGATCAACGCTATGCACGGAGCTACGCTCGCTACCGCATGCAGAAAGGCTACGGACCTGTTCGCATTGAATATGAACTGAGGCAAAATGGTGTTGACGAGATTGATTTAGACGCAGTTTTGCGGGAGTCTGACAGTAGCTGGATGGGCTTGCTGGAACAGGTTTACAACAAAAAATACAATCATAAAAAGAATCTGGACAGAAACGAGTGGGCTAAACGCAGTCGATTTTTGTTGCACCGCGGCTTTACTGGTGAAATGATCAGCGCTTTGCTTGATCATTTGAATATTAACAAGAATAAATTTTAGTTTTAAAAATCATTTATTTACCATTACCATGAAAAAAATGACTAGCTCAGAACTGCGCACTGCTTTTCTGGAATTCTTTCGTGAACGAGGACATTCTGTACAGCCTTCGAGCTCCCTGGTGCCCGGCAATGACCCGACATTGTTATTCACCAATGCCGGCATGGTGCAGTTTAAAGATGTATTCCTAGGCAGAGAGCACCGTGATTATAACCGGGCGGTGACTAGTCAGCGCTGCGTCAGGGCGGGCGGCAAGCATAACGATTTGGAAAATGTCGGTTATACGGCACGCCATCATACCTTTTTTGAAATGCTGGGCAATTTCAGCTTCGGCGATTATTTCAAGAAAGAAGCGATTTATTATGCCTGGGAATTTTTAACGAAAGAGCTGGAAATTCCGCCTCAGAAATTATGGGTCACTGTTTTTGAGGAAGACTCCGAAGCGGAAAAAATATGGCTTCAGGATGTTGGGATTGATCCAAACCGGTTTTCAAGAATCGGCGCCAAGGATAATTTCTGGTCTATGGGCGACGTAGGGCCTTGTGGGCCTTGTACTGAAATATTTTATGATCACGGCGAAGGAATTGCCGGCGGCCCTCCAGGTTCGCCGGATGAAGACGGCGATAGATATATCGAAATCTGGAACCTGGTATTCATGCAATATGATCGCGACAGTGAAGGCAATTTGCATCCACTGCCCAAGCCTTCTGTTGATACCGGCATGGGGCTTGAGCGGATTTCTGCGGTAATGCAGGGCGTACACAACAATTATGAGATTGATCTGTTTCAGAAATTGCTGCGGGCTGCGGCCGAGATTGCCGGAATCAATGAATTGACGCAAAGTTCATTGCGCGTGATCGCAGATCATATCCGTTCCTGTGCCTTTTTAGTGGCTGATGGCGTCATGCCTTCAAATGAGGGGCGCGGTTATGTCTTGCGGCGCATCATTCGCCGGGCTATTCGCCACGGTTATCGTCTAGGTATCCGTGAGGTGTTTTTCTACAAACTGGTCGCGCCACTGGTCGAAGCAATGGGGGAAGCTTACCCTGAGCTTAAAAACGGGCAGGCGCAGGTTGAGCGCGTACTGAAAAAGGAAGAAGAGCGTTTTGCTGAAACTTTGGAACAAGGTATGAAAATCCTTGAAGCCTGCGTGGCCAGAATGGAAGGCTCTGTGATTCCTGGCGAGACTGTGTTTCAGCTCTATGATACTTATGGTTTTCCAGTGGATTTGACGGCCGACTTTGCCCGTGAAAATAATCTTGCCGTTGATCATGCCGGGTTTGAAATGGCTATGTCTGAGCAACGTGAACGAGCGCGGCTGGCCAGCAGTTTCGGGGCCGATTATGATCAGGACATCAAGCTGGATGTACAGACCGAATTTACCGGCTACGGGCAACTCGATGATCAGGTGCATATCCTCGGCCTTTATTTAAAAGGTCAGCCGGTCGATAGTCTCGACGAAGGTGACGAAGGTATTGTGGTTCTGGATAAGACGCCTTTCTACGCTGAATCCGGCGGTCAGGTAGGTGATTGCGGCAAAATTGAAGCCAGTGGTGCGATATTTGAAGTTACCGATACACAAAAGCAGGGCAGTAATCTGTTTTTGCATAAAGGTAGGGTGACTGCCGGAGCACTAAACAAGGGACAATTGTGCGATGCGCGTGTCAGTGCAGCAGATAGAAAAGCAACCGAATTGAATCACTCTGCCACGCATTTGTTGCATGCGGCATTAAGAAAGGTCTTGGGCGAGCACGTGGCTCAAAAAGGCTCACTAGTTAACCCGGAGCGTTTGCGTTTTGACTTTTCCCATTTTGAGCCGGTAACGGCTGACGAAATCAGCACTGTTGAGCGCCTGGTCAATGAGCAGATTCGCTTGAATAATCCTGTTTCCGCGCAGATTATGGCAAAAGATGAAGCTATGAATGCCGGAGCCATGGCCTTGTTCGGCGAAAAATATGGCGACGAAGTCAGGGTCTTAAAAATCGGCGACTTCTCAACCGAACTGTGCGGCGGTACGCATGTTAAGCGGTCAGGCGATATAGGTTGCTTTAAGATAATCAGCGAAACGGGTATTGCCGCTGGCGTCAGACGTATTGAGGCGGTCACGGGCAGTGCCTGTATCGACTGGATCGAAAGTCGCGATAAAGCACTGAGCAGTATTGCCGGGCTGTTGAAAAGCTCGGCGGACAAGGCGTCTGAAAAGGTCGAACAGCTGATAGAAAAGAATAAGTCGCTGGAAAAACAGCTGGAACGCCTGAAAGCAAAACTGGCAAGTTCAGCAGGCGGTGAGCTCAGTTCTCAGGCCGTCGATGTCAATGGAATCAAAGTACTGGCCACTAAACTTGATGACGTTGATCCTAAGTCTATGCGTGACATGGTGGATCAGCTAAAAAACAAATTAGGCAGCTCTGCCATCGTGCTGGCAGTCGTCGAGGGCGATAAGGTCATGCTGTGCGCAGGTGTTTCCAAGGATCAGATGGGCCGTGTAAAAGCCGGTGATCTGGTTAATTTTGTAGCGACTAAAGTCGGCGGCAAAGGCGGCGGTCGGCCTGATATGGCTCAGGCTGGCGGCAATGATCCGTCAAAGTTGGCTGAGGCATTGGCTCAAGTTCCGGCTTGGGTGCAAGAGCAAATGAATGCTTGAAGATAAGGTTATAGTGAATGGCATTATATGTATATAAATTTGGCGGTACATCGGTAGGCTCTGTAGAGCGTATTAAAGCAGTCGCTGAAAAAGTTAAAAAAGTTCATGATCAAGGTGATGACATTGTTGTTGTGGTTTCTGCAATGAGTGGTGAAACCAATCGCTTGGTTGCCCTAGCAAGAGAAATGCAACCCCAGCCCAACGAGAGGGAAATGGATGTTCTGATCTCAACGGGAGAACAGGTTACTGTTTCGCTTTTAAGCATGGCCTTGCACGAGATAGGGTGTCCGGCATGTTCTTATACGGGAGGGCAGGTAAAAATCCTGACCGATAGCAGTCATACGAAAGCGCGCATACGCAATATTGATGATACCCGCATGCGAGCCGATCTTAATGGGGGCAAAGTAGTGGTTGTCGCCGGTTTCCAAGGCGTGGATGAGAACAACAATATCACAACGCTGGGCCGTGGAGGCTCTGATACGACTGCCGTCGCTTTGGCAGCTGCTTTGAAAGCCGATGAGTGCCACATCTATACCGATGTGGATGGTGTTTATACCACTGATCCTCGGGTAGAGCCGAAAGCCCGCAGACTTGATAAGATTACCTTTGAAGAAATGCTGGAAATGGCCAGCTTGGGCTCAAAAGTATTGCAAATAAGATCGGTAGAGTTTGCCGGCAAGTATAACGTTGCTTTAAGAGTATTATCATCATTTACAGAAGGTAAGGGTACGCTCATTACCTATGAGGAATCACAAATGGAAAGCGCTTTAGTTTCCGGAATCGCATTTAATCGTGACGAGGCAAAATTAACCATTACTGGCGTGCCTGATTTACCAGGTGTTGCATCTAAAATTCTTGGACCGATAGCTGATGCAAATATCGAAGTCGATATGATCATCCAGAATATTGCCGATGATGCGACGACTGATTTTACCTTTACCGTCCATCGTAACGATTATCCCAGAGCAAAAGCTTTGTTGGAAAATGTATGTGCAGAACTTGGGGCCAGAAAAGTGACTGGCGATGGCAGCATAGTAAAGGTTTCAATTGTAGGCGTAGGTATGCGTTCTCATGCCGGAATTGCCAGTACTATGTTTAAAACGCTTGCAAAAGAAGGCATAAACATTAAAATGATATCGACATCGGAGATTAAAATTTCCGTCGTTGTTGATGAGAAATATTTGGAATTGGCGGTCAGAGCATTACATGCGGCTTTTAAACTAGACCAAGAAATAGAGTCTTAGATTTTATTTTAACTTAGGACTTTATTTATCTGAAAAAGCTGCTATAATTGTTGTTCTTGGTTGGATGCTGTGTAAGAACAGTGGTTTTTAAATAGACATAGGGAGAAGCCATGCTTATCTTGACTCGTCGGGTAGGAGAGACTTTGATGATCGGTGATGAAGTTACAGTCACTGTTCTTGGAGTCAAAGGAAATCAGGTTCGCATCGGTGTTAATGCACCAAAAGAAGTCTCTGTTCATAGGGAAGAAATTTACGAACGGATTAAAAAAGAACAGGCCGAGTCTACAGGCTTAACCGGTTCAGAAGAGTAAAAGTTTTAGGAGAGATGGCCGAGAGGCCGAAGGCGCTCCCCTGCTAAGGGAGTATGTGCCAAAAGCGCATCGAGGGTTCGAATCCCTCTCTCTCCGCCACTTAATTAAAGGTTGATTTTTGTTTTTTAAGAATTAAAAATAAAGATTGACAAGGATGAGGTAAAGAAGGACAATAGTCAGATCAACAAGGCGCCCGTAGCTCAGCTGGATAGAGTACTCGGCTACGAACCGAGCGGTCGGGAGTTCGAATCTCTCCGGGCGCGCCATTGAAGAAGACGAAAAGATTATTCCCCTGTAGCTCAGTCGGTAGAGCGGATGACTGTTAATCATTAGGTCGGCGGTTCGAGCCCGTCCGGGGGAGCCAAAAGAAACAAGGCCTTAGGTAATTTACCAAGGCCTTTTTTATTGCCTGAAAGTTTCTATGTGTCCTTGGATAAGGCGCATTCAAAACAAAAAATCACAATAAACCGTAACAAAAATCCAGAATATTGCAGGTCTGTGATACTTTTAATA
>CAYPJI010000099.1:0-7722 GCA_964411045.1 uncultured Methylobacter sp.
CATAAATGCTGATCTTCATCGACAAATCGGAAAGTTATTTTTAACCGAATCCTTAGGATAGAGAATAGACTTTGACCTCGAGTAAAAAATGAGATTTAGATTATTAATTTTGATGCTGTCAGCGCTCATTTCATTTAATGTCGCCGGCAAAAAACTTTATAAATTTCAGGATGAGCAGGGCACATGGCATTTTACTGACCAGCCGCCCAAGACCAGTCAACAGGTAACCACCAGGCAGATGAAGGTGGCGAGCAAGCAGCGGGTCTGGCTGCTGAAATCCGGCGAAGGACGACAGCCCAAATATTATGTTCGCAACGATTATGCAGGTCCAGTGGAAGTCGAAGTCAATTTTGCCGAACAGAAAAACGTCCGCTCGACGCCTGAGCTACCTCAGCGTTTTGTTATTGCGCCGGGAGAATCGGATACACTTTTTGAAGTAGGCGGCATCAATGAAAAAGAATCTTCGGGATACGCGCTTCAATACCGTTACACGCCCGGCAGCCCTCTGCCACAGTACACGGCCAGGGAAAGCTATTTGCCGCCGCTTGCGCCTGATGCCTCGTTTCAAATCTCGCAGGCCTTTGGCGGCAGTTTCAGCCATACCGATGAGCAGAACCAATATGCCGTCGATATCGCCATGCCGATAGGCACGCCTGTTTACGCAGCCAAAGCAGGAATGGTCATGGAAGTCGACAATGATTTCTATAAAGGCGGCATTGACGAAACCTATAGCTCAAAAGCCAATAGCATCAGGATTTTGCACGCTGATGGTTCCATGGCGGTTTATGCCCATCTGGAAGAAGATAAAGCCCAGGTCTATCCGGGCCTGAAAGTGGCTGCCGGGCAATTGATCGGTTATTCCGGCAATACCGGCTTTACTTCCGGCCCGCATTTGCATTTTGCCATACAGATTAATAAAGGCATGGCGTTGGCTTCCGTGCCTTTTGTCTTTTTGAACAGCATGGGGCAGGCTGAAAAGCCGGTCGCCGGAGCTCGGCTTAAAGGCATTGCGGCCTCCGTAGCGGCTAAATAACCTTGCTGCAGGGGCGGCCTGCCGAGCCGCCTTTACTTGTTCGCGCCTTAACGCGTACCAAACACAACAATCGTTTTGCCGTGCGCGCTGATCAGTCCTTTATCCTCCAGTTCTTTTAACACGCGCCCGGCCATTTCTCTTGAACAGCCGACGATGCGGCTGATTTCCTGACGCGTGATGTGCAGCTGCATGCCATCGGGATGGGTGATGGCATCGGGCTCCTTGCAAAGATCCAGCAGAGTCCGGGCAATTCGTCCTTCCACATCCATAAAAGCCAGATCGCAGAACTTGCGATTGGCGGCCAATAACCGGCCTGATAATTGTTCGCCTAACATGAAAAGCAGATCAGGCGCATATTCCAGTAATTCTTTTTTCAGCGCCAGGCGGAAACGGTCATAGCCTATTTCAGCCAACCGGCATTCACTGCGCGTTTTAATAGTGACTTTCCTCGTTTCTACCCCTTTAAAAACGCCAATCTCGCCTATGAATTCATTTTTGTTAAGATAGGCCAGAATCAGTTCATGTCCATCGTCATCTTCCACGCAGACACTGACCGATCCTTCCACGATATAATACAGCCGGTCCCCCGGATCTCCAGGCCTGATAATCGTGGCTTTGCTCTGGTATTTTTTTTTGTGGCAAAGGTTTAAAAACTGCTCCAACGCCCTTTTATTGGAGTTTTCTTGGGAAATTAGTGTCATATTAAGAACTCATTCAATATCCATGTTGTATGTACGCCTTTAATAACAGTGCAGGATTTTAACAAAAAAATCAACATTGAAGCTCTATCAATTGCATATTATATGCTACTCTATGCCACATTTTTTTAACCGGGGAAAAAAATGCGAGCGACAGTCAAATGGGTTGACGGAGTGATGTTCGTCGGTGAATCCGGCAGCGGCCATGCTGTAGTCATGGACGGCCCGCCTGATCACGGCGGGCGCAACATGGGCATACGGCCTATGGAAATGCTCCTGCTGGGGGTGGGCGGCTGCTCATCATTTGATGTAGTGCAGATTTTGCAGAAAGGCAAGCATGACATCGTTGATTGCGTGGCGGAAATCTCCGCTGAACGGGTCGATGCCATACCTAGCGTGTTCAGCAAAATTCATCTGCATTTCGTTGTAAAAGGCCGTGATTTAAAACCAGCAGCGGTCGAGCGGGCAGTCAAGCTGTCTGCGGAGAAATATTGTTCCGCATCGATCATGCTGAGCAAGGCGGAGGTGGAAATCACCCATGATTTTGAAGTTATCGAGGTTTAACGATTTTGAAAAAGTTGCAATTACAAGGCTTTAACAATTTAACGAAGTCCTTAAGTTTCAATATATACGATGTATGTTATGCACCCGCTGAACAACAGCAGGCCTATATTGAGTATATTGATGAAGCCTATAATGCCGATAGACTGACGCAAATCCTTAAAGACGTTGCTGAAATCATCGGCGCGCAAATCCTCAATATTGCCCATCAGGACTATGAACCGCAAGGCGCCAGTGTGACGATGCTGATTTCGGAAGGCGACCTGCCGCCGCCGCCCAGCATGAACAGCCAGTCTCCAGGGCCATTGCCGGATACCGTGCTGGCGCATCTGGATAAAAGCCATATCACGGTGCACACATATCCTGAAAGTCACCCGGATAACGGCATCAGTACGTTCCGCGCCGATATTGACGTGTCGACCTGCGGCCAGATCTCGCCGCTGAAAGCGCTCAATTACCTGATCCACAGCTTCGAGTCCGATATCGTCATCATGGATTATAAAGTACGTGGCTTCACGCGCGACATTTCCGGCAAGAAACATTATATCGATCACAACATCACGTCGATCCAGAACTATATTGCCAAAGACACGCTGGAAAGCTATCAGATGATCGATGTGAACGTCTATCAGGAAAATATCTTCCACACCAAGATGATGCTGAAGGAAACCGAACTGGAAAATTACTTGTTCGAAAAGGAAAGCGGTTTATCGGACGATCAAAAAGCCGAGATCCAGGAAAAGCTGCAAAAAGAGATGTTCGAAATCTTTTACGGCCACAATTTCCAGCGCAACTACGACGAAATCAAGCCATAATCCCGATTGCCGGCAGGGGCGATATCGCCCTTGCCGGCTAGCGCCATCCCCTCTCATGCTCCCTCCATACGGCTCGTTAACCATCGTATGGAACTAATCCTAGCCGGCCCCGCTCAAATGTCAGAAATAACGGGCATGACCGTTATGCTTGACTCATATTGTTTGAATTTAAAAGCCGCCATCTGAAGCATTAGGCCAGCGTGTCGGAAAAGACATAAGCCGCATTCAGCACAGGCGCCGTATCAGCCGGTAAATTATTGATGTTTTCGCGCGTTTCTTTCCTCAATAATGGCATAGTACTCATCCGGTTTCGGCCGGTACAAGAACATGCCCAATGCCGACAGGCCGGTAAATATATACAGCGTATTGAAATCATCGCCCAGCATGAACATGACTAAACCGAAGATTCCCACACTTTCAATCAATGCCATTGAAACGATAACAGTTAGCAGATAACGATTTTTGCTAGGATCATCGCCGGGCATGGTTTGATTCAGCCGCACTTGAATATGCCGTATCAGATTGGCCAATGGAAAAGTGATAATGGCGATGGCATATAAAATCGTTCTGATCAGTTCCCGTTGATTTTGTGGCAGAGATTGTTGCAGTTGCTCCCCGAAGATATGACAGACAACGATATAAGCCACCAGCATGGCAAACATGACGATGACTACCAGCCAAGGCAGGATAAGATCGGATTTTGATTTTTCGCGTTCAACTCGGTCCAGCATTTTGTTTCCCGATTAGGTCAATAAATGGCAAATGATAGCAAACCCTACTACACAGGCTTACATTTGTATCCAACACAAGCTTACATTCCGCAAAAAGTGCTATAGTCCATATACGTAATTTTTCTGGCTAAGCCCGCTGCAATGAAAACATTATTAAATTATAAAATCCTCGATAAACTGGGCGAGAGCATGCATGCCGATGTGTTCAAAGCGTATGCCCTGGATGATCAGGACAAACTGCTGGCCCTTAAGAAAATCAGGCCGCAATTTTGCAACGAGGATGCAGCCTCCTACATACGCCAGCAGATCAACCAGCTCAGCGAACTTGAACTGCCTCGCAGCATTATTCCCGAACTCTATCATCCCGCTATCGATACCCTGTGCCTGATACAGCCGTATATTGAGGCCCAGCCATTGAGCCGCTGGCTGGAAACCCATGCCGCTCCCGACCTGACGACGACACTTAACATTATCATCGCCATCGCCGAGCAACTGGACGCCATCCACAAGGCGGGACATATACACAAGAGTCTGAAGCCCACGAACATATTGATCGAACCGGAATCGCTGGCCGTCCAGATCATCGATGACATCAGGGTGCTGGATATTAACCAGCTCAGCCACTTTATCTATGAAGATCATTTTCGCGTACAGACGCTGCCGTATCTATCGCCGGAACAAACCGGCAGGATCAAGCATTCGGTCAATTATACGACCGATCTGTATTCGCTGGGCATGCTGTTCTTCGAATGCCTGACCGGCAAACCGCCTTTCCTGTTCGACGACCCGATTGCCATCATTCACTCGCATCTTGCCGAAACACCGGCATCCGTGCACGAACTAAACCCGGCCGTCCCCGAAATCATCGGCAAAATCGTCGCCCTGCTATTGGAAAAAGCGCCCGAAAAACGTTATCAGACCGCGGCCGGCTTGATAGTGGACCTGAAATACTGTTTACGGGGAATACAGCAAAACCGGAACATCAACAGTTTCATCCTGAAGCAGAAGGATTACAGCAACCGCATTACGATTCCGTCGTTAATGGTCGGCCGTGAGACGCAAAAAAAACAACTGCTCGACGAGTACAGCAAAGTCTGTGCCGGCGTGTTCCGCGCCTCGCTGATTTCAGGCTTGTCCGGCATCGGCAAAACGCGGCTGATTCAGGAATTGCAGCTGCCGATCGTTGCCCATGCCGGCTATTTCACGTCCGGCAAGTTCGACCAGTTCAAAAAGCACATCCCTTACAGCACGCTGACCCAGGCTTTCAGCCATCTGATAAAAACCTTCCTGACCGAAGACAGGGAACGTATCGCCTATTGGCGCCAGCGCATCAGCGAGCAACTGGGCGATAACGGCCGACTGATGACCGATCTGGTTCCGGAACTGCACCTGATTATCGGCCCCCAGCCGGAAGTGCCGGATCTGCCGCCGATTGAAGCACGCAACCGGTTCAATGACACGGCCGAGAAGTTCCTGGCCAGCCTGATCTCGAAAGAACATCCGTTAACGCTATTTATCGACGATTTGCAGTGGTGCGACGGCGCCACGTTCGATTTGCTGGAGCGGATTTTCGACAATGCCATTGACTACCCCTATTTGTTCTGGATAGGCGCCTACCGGCACAACGAAGTCGACAGCAGTCATCGGCTGATGCGCCTGATACACAGAGTCAAGCAGGCGCGCCGGCCGCTGCAGGAAATCCGCCTGGATGCGCTGGGGCTTAACGAGGTCAACCAGATGACCGCGTATATCCTGAACACCTATCCGTCCAGAACCGAAGACTTATCGAAAATCATCTACCAGACCTCGGCCGGCAATCCGCTGTTCGTCAATGAAAGCCTGCGCTGGCTGCATACCTACAAGCATTTGCACCTGACTGAAAACGGCATCTGGACCTGGGATGACGAGCAGCTGCGCCATACCGCCATTCCCGAATCGGCACTGGACTTATTCAAGGACAAAATTGCCAAGCTGCCGGAGCGCGTTCGAGAACTATTGAGCATTGCCGCCAGCCTCGGCGCGCGGTTTGATGCATCCGATCTGGCGTTGACGACGGCCATGACGTTGCCGGTTCTTTATCATGCCCTGACGCCGGCATTCAACAGCAACATTTTACTCAGGGAGAAGGACCAGCTGCTGTTTTTCCACGACCAGGTCCAGGCGGCGGCCGCCAGCTTTCTCGACGCCGACAAGAAACAGCGCGTCCATTTACAGATTGCCAAGGCGCTCATCAGCGCCATTCCCAAAAACGCCGATATTGAAGCCTTGCCCAATCTGTTCGCCATTGTCGAGCATCTGGCTAATGGCCGGGAGCCCGATCAAAGCACCGAAAGCCGTATTGAAGAGGCGAAGTTCAATTACTACGCCGGCATCGCAGCCATGAAAGCGCTGGCGATGGACAACGCCAACTATTTTTTCCATCAAAGCAAGAATCTTTACCCTAAAGACAGCTGGGATACCGATTATGGCTGTTTGTTCTCGCTGCACAAATACCTGGCCAGAACGGAAATGGCGCTGGGCAACCAGCCGGAATCAGAGCAGATCATCAACACGCTGATCAGCCGCTCAAAAAGCGATATCGACCGCATCGACTGTTTATACGAACAAACGACCGGCCTGTCCTCGATGGGCAAGTTCGAACAGGCCATCGCCCTGGGCAATCGCGGCCTGGCCTATTTCAACCGCGCCATTCCCGAAAATGATGACCTGGCGCTGGAACGGGCGGCCGCGATCATCAAACAGATCCATCAGGGCGATACGGATATCTGGCAGAAAATCCTCGATATTGAACCCAGCAGCGATAGAGCTACTCAAATTGAAACCGGCATCTACAGTGAGCTGATTCCCGATTATTATCTGGCCGGCATGGTGCCACAGCTTTATTTATCGGCCATTCAATCGACGCAGAACTGTCTGGCGGGCGGCGTCGATGAATCGGTCATTTACGGTTTTTCGATGGTGGGTTTGTATCTGCAGCGCCAAGGCCAGTATGAACTGTCTTTCCGCTATGAAGACCTGGGGCTGGCTCTGGCGCACCGCTATCCCGACACGTTTGGCGCAACCAAAGGCATTAACGGCATTTTATGGACCAATATGCATAACCGCAGCGATTCGGCTTATATTATCGAGCAGTGCCAGAAAAACATTCACCGCGGCAAAAACTGCGGTGACTTATACAATGCAGGCTTGTCCTACGGCCCGTATATCTGGCATTTGATCCATCAGGGCGCTCACTTGCGGCAAGTGATCGACGTGGCCGAGGAATGCATCCATTTTTCCAACAAATTCAATTTATCCTTGTCCTTGGGTCTGGCCGAAAGCGCGCTGGCCGGCTGGGCGGATATGATGAATACGGGGCGGACGCCCTTCAGTGAACAGGTCATAGCCGCCAAACTCAACAAATGGGAGAACGACAAGCACGTCGTTTCGATAGGCGGTTATTACTCCCTGAAAGGCATCAGCAGCCATTACCTGGGCAATTACGAACAGGCGGCAGACTACCTGAATCAGGCTGAACCTTATCTGCGCGGCCTGAGCGACAACATCCTCAATCGCCTGTGGTATGTATTTCGCTATGTAAACGGGCTCAGACTTCATAAGGCCATTCCAGCCGAAGAGCAAGAGATGCTGGATCTCTGCCTGGAACAGGTGCAAACCTGGGCCGCGCTAGGGCCGATCTTAAAGCCTTACCTGGCCTTCATGCTGATGGAGCAGGCCAACCATGCCGGTGATTTCAGCGAAACGCGCCGCCACTGTCTCGATGCGATCGACCTATGCAAACCACAGCATTTCGCCTTGTTGGAAGGCTTCCTGAATGAGCGGCTGGGCCAGATACTGATAGAATCTCAGCATAGCTACGCCACCTATTATTTAAACCGGGCAGC
>CAYPJI010000100.1:0-7665 GCA_964411045.1 uncultured Methylobacter sp.
AAAACAACTTCTTCAAGTAGGCGGAGGATTTTCCGGTATGGATGCGGATTCGCCTGCCAACAGTAGGCGCTCTAGGCGAAGCACCCACTGTTGGTATCCGCGCAGTGCGAATCAATTCGCACCTACAATTTTCTGATTTATTCCATGCCCATTACTTAATCAATCTGCTGAGCGCCGTATCAGCCTTGCTCCGATGCAAGACGCGCAATGGCCTGCTTTACCAATTCGCTCAGTTCACTGCCATCTTCCCGGTAGTACTGGATGATTTCCTTGCGCATTCTTGGTTCCCAGGATTTTCGTAGGTGGTCGAAAACGCCTTCTACGGCCGCTTCCTTGTCGGGATCGGAATTGAAGAAGTTGCCAATGTCGTTGGCCATTTTTATCAGTCTTGCTGTGTGATGCATGGTTATTACAATAAGGTAGGGTAAGTCGTGTGAGTTAAACGTTCGGAATGGGTGTAGACGACATGCTGGTCGTTGCGGGCGAAGCCTACCAGCGTCAGGCCGGTATCTTCGGCCAGGCGGATCGCTAGGCCGGTCGGGGCGGAAATGGCCGCCAGCAGCGTGATGCCGACCGTCGCCGCTTTCTGGACCAATTCATAGCTGGCGCGGCTGGTCATGATCAGAAAACCGTCGGCCGGATTCCTGCCGGAACGCAGCAGGAGCCCGATCAGTTTGTCCAGCGCGTTATGGCGGCCGACATCTTCGCGCACGTATTGTATGCCCTGTTCAGGCACGACCCAGGCGGCAGCGTGGACTGCGCCGGTTAGCTGGTTCAGTGTCTGCCTTTCGCGGAGCTGGTCCAGTGCGCTGCAAAGCTCCGTTGCCGGTACGGCCAGTCTGCCGTTCACGGGGTTGGTCGGGCGTATCGCCTGATCCAGATTGTTGGAGCCGCACAAACCGCAGCCGGTGCGTCCGGTCAGGTTGCGCCCTTTATCGGCCAGGCAGCCAAAGCGCTGCTCGGTGATCTTGACGCGCACTTCAATGCCGTTGGAACGCTGGTACACGCGCGTCGAAAGCACTTCATCCGCCCGCTGCACGATGCCCTCGGTGATGCTGAAGCCGAGGGCAAAGTCTTCCAGATCTTTCGGTGTCGCCAACATCACGACATGCGGCATGCCGTTGTAGATCAGCGACACCGGCGCTTCCTCGGCAATGTAGTCTAACTGCCGGGAATAACTATTGCCTTTCCAGCGCTCAACGGTGCTCTGTTGATAACTGGGCCATCCGAGTTCCAGATTTGAAGGCAGCGTTTGCATGGTCCTTCCCGTTACTAATGCTGGGCTGCTTTATCCAGCAATTGCAACTGTTCTTCGGTAAAGTCCTGGTAGCTGCGCTGCCATTCCGAAGTCTGGCTGACTTTGGCGACCTGCACTGCCGTAACCTTGTACTCAGGACAGTTGGTTGCCCAGTCCGAGTTGTCGGTCGTGATAACGTTGGCGCCTGATTCCGGGAAATGAAAGGTCGTGTAGACGACGCCCGGTTGAACACGGTCCGTAATCAGGGCGCGCAGCACAGTCTCACCGGCGCGGCTCTTGATGCCGACCCAGTCGCCATCGTTGATGCCGCGGTCTTCTGCGTCATGCGGATGGATTTCCAGGCGGTCTTCGGCATGCCAGGCGACGTTGTCGGTACGACGGGTTTGCGCGCCTACATTGTACTGTGACAGGATGCGCCCAGTGGTCAGGATCAGCGGGAACATCTGGGTTGTACGTTCCTGAGTCTGCACATATTCGGTCACCATGAACCGGCCCTTGCCGCGCAGGAATTCATGTTCGTGCATGGTCGGCGTGCCTTCCGGCGCTTCGTCGTTGCACGGCCATTGTACGCTGCCCATCTGGTCGATTTTCTCGTAACTGACGCCGGTGAAGCTGGGTGTCAGTCTTGCGATTTCGTCCATGATCTCGGACGGATGACTGTAGTTCATCGGGTAACCCATGGCGTTAGCCAGAAGTTGTGTCACTTCCCAATCTTGGTAACCAGCCAATGGCGCCATGACCTGACGTACGGGCGAGATACGGCGTTCAGCGTTCGTGAATGTGCCGTTCTTTTCCAGGAAAGATGAGCCAGGCAGGAACACGTGTGCAAACTTGGCCGTTTCGTTCAGGAACAAATCCTGTACGATCACGCATTCCATTGCGCGCAGGGCCGCGTGCACGTGCTTAATGTCCGGATCTGATTGCGCGATGTCTTCACCTTCGACATACAAGCCTCTGAAGCTGCCGTCCAGTGCCGCATCGAACATGTTCGGAATACGCAGACCCGGTTCGGATTCCAGCGTAACGCCCCAGTTTTGTTCAAATAACTGCCGCGTTGCCGTGTCGGATACATGGCGGTAGCCAGGGAATTCATGCGGGAATGAGCCCATATCGCATGAGCCCTGCACGTTGTTCTGGCCGCGCAGCGGGTTGACGCCGACGCCGATGCGTCCCAGGTTGCCTGTGGCCATGGCCAGGTTGGCGATGCCGATAACCATGGTCGAGCCCTGGCTGTGTTCGGTTACGCCGAGGCCGTAATAGATGGCGCCGTTAGGGGCCTTCGCATACAGTCTGGCTGCAGCGCGAACTTCAGCGGCTGGTACGCCGGTGATGGCTTCAACTGCTTCAGGCGAGTTGCGCTCTTCGGCGACGAAATTTTTCCATTTGTTGAAGGAAACGATATCGCAGCGCTCTTGAACGAATGCTTCATCAACCAGGCCTTCGGTAACAACGACATGGCCTAAAGCGTTGATCAACGCCACGTTGGTGCTGGGGCGCAGTTTCAGGTGATGGCTGGCTTTGATATGCGGACTCTTGACCAGGTCGATCTCGCGCGGATCAGCTACGATCAGCTTGGCGCCCTGGCGCAGACGTTTTTTCATCTGCGAGCCGAACACAGGATGGCCGTCGGTCGGATTGACGCCGATAACCATGATGACATCAGCTTGCATGACTGAATCAAAGTTCTGCGTACCGGATGACTCACCAAAGGTTTGCTTCAGGCCGTAGCCGGTCGGGGAGTGGCACACGCGCGCGCAGGTATCGACGTTGTTGTTGCCGAAACCGGCACGGATCAGTTTCTGGACCAGATAGGTTTCTTCGTTCGTGCAGCGTGACGAGGTAATGCCGCCGACCGCGTCTTTGCCATAATTGGCCTGGATGCGTTTCAGTTCAGACGCCGCATAGCTGATTGCCTCTTCCCAGCTGACTTCCTGCCAAGGATCCTTAATGCTTTTGCGGATCATCGGTTGGGTAATGCGGTCTTTGTGGGTCGCATAACCGAACGCAAAGCGGCCCTTGACGCAGGAATGGCCGTGGTTGGCCTTGCCGTCTTTATCGGGAACCATGCGGATGACCTTGTCGCCTTTCATCTCGGCTCTGAACGAGCAGCCGACGCCGCAGTAAGCGCAGGTTGTGATGATGGCGTGTTCAGGCTGGCCTTGTGCGATGACGGATTTTTCCATCAATGTGGCGGTCGGGCAGGCTTGTACGCAGGCGCCGCAGGAGACGCACTCGGAATCCATGAAAGGCTGGTTCTGGCTCGGCGAAACTTTGCTGTCGAAACCGCGTCCGTCCAGCGTCAGAGCGAAGGTGCCTTGGGTTTCCTCACAGGCTCTGACACAGCGTGAGCAAACGATACATTTGCTGGGGTCAAAGCTGAAATAAGGGTTGCTGTTGTCTTTCTCGGCCTTCAGGTGGGTCTTGACTGGTTCATAGCGCACTTCACGCAGGCCAACCGCGCCAGCCATATCCTGCAGTTCGCAATCGCCGTTCGCTGAGCAGGTCAGGCAGTCCAGCGGGTGATCGGAGATATACAGCTCCATGACGCCGCGGCGCAAGTCGGCCAGTTTGTCGTTCTGCGTGGTGATCTTCATGCCTTCGCCACATGGCGTCGTGCACGAGGCCGGATAGCCGCGGCCGCCTTCCACCTGGACCAGGCACAAACGGCAGGAACCGAACGGCTCCAGGCTATCGGTCGCACACAGCTTGGGAATTTCAATACCGATAGAGGAAGCCGCACGCATGACAGAGGTGCCGGCCGGCACTGTGGCCTTGAAACCGTCGATTTCCAGCGTGACCATTTGGTCTGACTGGCTGGCTGGAGTGCCAAAATCTTTTTCGAATTTAGACATAATCTTTTCCTTAAAAGGGTTAGGCCGCGTTCGCCCGATCATGATCGCCGAAATCTTCGGAGAAATGATTCAGCGCGCTCAGTACCGGATAAGGTGTCATTCCTCCCAAAGCGCAGAGAGAACCGTTCAGCAGCGTGTCGCAAAGATCGCGCAGCAGCGGAATATTTTTGCTCAGGTTGTCACCGTTAATGATAGCGTCCATGACTTCTGTGCCGCGTGTGGAGCCGATGCGGCAAGGCGTGCATTTGCCGCAGGATTCGATTGCGCAGAACTCCATGCTGTAACGAGCCATTTCGGCCATGTTGACGGTATCGTCAAACACGACGATGCCGCCATGGCCCAGTACGGCCCAGATGGCCGAGAATGCTTCGTAATCGAGCGGCGTGTCGAATTGTGACTCAGGCATGTAGGAGCCTAAAGGGCCTCCGACCTGCACGGCACGAATCGGACGGCCTGATGCCGAGCCGCCGCCGAAATCGTACAACAGTTCGCGCAAGGTCAGGCCGAATGCGCTTTCAACGAGGCCCGGATGCTTGATGTTGCCTGACAGCTGGATCGGCAATGTACCGCGTGAGCGGCCCATGCCGAAATCGCGGTAATAATCGCCGCCCTTGTCCAGGATGATGGGCACGGAAGCCAGGGAAATGACGTTGTTGACGACAGTCGGCTTGCCGAACAGGCCGCTGATGGCCGGCAGCGGCGGCTTGAAGCGCACCAGGCCGCGCTTGCCTTCCAGACTTTCCATCAACGAGGTTTCTTCGCCGCAGACGTAGGCGCCGGCGCCTATGCGGACTTCCAGATGGAAACTGTGGCCGCTGCCCAGGATGTTGTCGCCGAGATAACCGGCTTCATAGGCCGCCACGATGGCTGCGTTCAGCGTTTCTTCGGCATGCGGGTATTCGACGCGCAAATAGATGTAGCCTTGCGTTGCGCCGACGCCGAGACCGGCAATCGTCATGCCTTCGACCAGCACGAACGGGTCGCCTTCCATGATCATGCGATCGGAGAAGGTGCCCGAGTCGCCTTCGTCGGCGTTGCAGATAATGTATTTTTGCTCGGCAGGCGTATTCAGTACCGTGTTCCATTTGATGCCGGTAGGGAACGCTGCGCCGCCGCGGCCGCGCAGGCCGGAATCGGTGACATGCTTGACGATATCGGCGCTGTTCAGGGCCAATGCATTCTTCAGGCCGCGGTAACCGTCGTGCTTGATATAGTCATCCAAGCTGATGGGGTCCGTGATGCCGACGCGCGCAAACGTCAAACGCTGTTGGCGCTTGAAATAATCCAGTTCTTCCGCGAGGCCGAGATTCAGCGCATGTGCGCCGCCGTTCAGGAAATCGGCTTCAAAAAGGCCTTCGACATCGTTTTTCTGAACCGGGCCGAAAGCTACGCGGCCTGCTGCCGTTGCGACTTCAACCATGGGCTCCAGCCAGTACATGCCGCGTGAGCCGTTGCGCACGATATTAACTTCAAGCCCGCGATTTTGGGCTTGTTTTGAGATAGCTGCAGCGACCTGGTCGGCGCCCATGGAAACGGCGCAGGAATCATTCGGAATGTAGACAGTGATGCTCATAAGGAAGACTCCAATTCGTTGACGATCTCGTCAAAGCGGTCGTCAGTGACGCGGCCGTAAACGGCGTCATCGATTTGCATGGACGGAGAACGGGCGCACAGGCCGAGGCAATACACAGGCTCTAGGGAGAACTTTCCGTCGGCCGAGGTTTCATGATAGTCGATGCCGAGCTTGCTTTTGACATGGCTCTCCAGTTGCTTGCTGCCCATGGCCTGGCAGGACTCGGCGCGGCAGACATGCACGGTGTGCTTGCCGGGTGGCGTGTCGCGGAAATAATGATAAAAACTGACAACGCCATGCACTTCGGCACGGGAGAGATTCAGTGCCTTGGCAATTTCTGAAATGCTGTCGGCAGGAATGTAACCTAGCGCGTCCTGCACGCTGTGCAAAATCGGTAAAAGCGCTCCGGGCTTGTCTTTTAAAGAGGCGATAGCGTTCCGTACCGCTTCTTGGTTACCGTTAAGGTCTGTCATGTTGGTCTCGCTGTATTGCTTTTCGTCTCGGAAAATGATGGCAAGATTACCATAATTTGGATTTTTAGTAAAAAACAAATAAAAATAACAAATTATGTAATTTCATTGTGGTTTTAGGTTTATTACCGCATCAATCCTGTAAGATATAGATACTTTTGCTATGCAATAGATCCTTACACAAGTGTAATAGATTCTTATATACAAGCTAAAGATTATTAGCAGTCAAGCTCAGTTCCAGCTTTAGATGGATGAATAGCCACTATGAAAATAAAACATAATTTTGCATAATCAACTGGGCTTCCATCTTTATCGGTTGAGTTGGACGCAGGCAACCTCGTTATCTCATTTCATCAATATTTAATAAATGAATGGGAGCATAAGCGTTTGTCCGGAATGACGATCACGCCACAGATCGTGGAAATGGCTGTTCTCCAGGCATTTTATTTGGGACTGATACAGAACATAAATCGATTTTTTGAAGAAGCAATACGTCCAGCAGGCGCTTAAAGCCGAGCTCCGCTGATTATCGCTGGTCGATAAAATATCGCCGGGTCCGTATTATCATAGTGTCAATAAACTGGCCTGAACCCAGTGTTTCGGCTTGATCATGCGCCGGCGCGATCATTTCGAGCCGCCAATTCAGGTTTCGCCTGTGCTGAGCCGTTATGACGCCTCGCAGAGAAGGCTGATGAATTTGAGGGCTACGATTCAAGGGACAGGGCAGTGTTATTTTATATGGATGGATTCAAATTTATAGGGCATAAATTTGCGTACAGTGAACAACTTTTTGCCCGTCTGGACTTTATAAATTATTAGGATCGAACTATGAGCCAAAGAAAATTATCGTTACAGGAGCAGTTGTTAAAATCGGGCCTGACGACCGATGCCAAGGCCAAACAGATTCGCTCGGAAAAACGAAAACAGCGACAAAACAACACCGGCGGCGAAGATGAAGCCAAACGTCTGGCGCAGAAAGCCAGGGAAGAGCAGGCGGCCCGCGATCGCGAACTCAGCTTGCTGAAAAAAGAGCAGGCGGAGCAAAAAGAGATTTCCGCCCAAATCAAGCAGCTGATCGCTCAGAACCGAAAGGACCAGGCTGAAAATGATGACGGCATCGCTTACAAATTCAGCGACAACAACAAGATTAAGACCGTGTATGTATCGGAAACCATGCGCGACCAAATCAGCCAAGGCCGTCTGGCGATCGTGAAATGGGAGCGGCAGTACGCGATCGTGCCGGCCGATGTCGCGCTGAAAATAAAAGCGCGTAATGCGGATTGCGTGCAGGTGCTGAACGATCAGGCTGAAGAAAAAATCGATGATGCCTATGCAGCTTACCAGATCCCTGATGATTTGATCTGGTGACAGACGTAGGGTACGAGACTGTGAAAGTGCTGTAGGGTATGCATCGCATACCATTTTCAAAGTTTGCCGACTCATTGTCGCTCTGAAAAGGTACGAGACTGTGAAAGTATTCGTTTTTTAAAATTTTAACCACAATATATTGTG
>CAYPJI010000101.1:0-2804 GCA_964411045.1 uncultured Methylobacter sp.
GAGTTATATCCAGACAAATACTCTGCACATCTTGACTGTTAGAACGAATGCATACTGATGGTATCGCTCAGAGGTCTACACAACCTCACTCCAATCCATAATATCCACCCCGTAACCAACCCGTCATCAAACCGTTAACTTCCTGTAATAATGAAAGCGTATGGTAACGCCATCGCAACTTTATTATGGTCGTTATCATGTCAATACACTACCGATCAGTCTGGATTTCGGATACGCACTTGGGGACTAAAGGCTGTAAAGCCGGGCAGTTGCGGGATTTTCTCGCTCATGTCGACTGCGAGACGCTATACCTGGTCGGCGATATCATCGATTTGTGGAAATTCAGGAGCGGCTTTTACTGGCCAACCCTGCACAGTGAAATCGTGCAGCTGGTGCTGAGCAAGGCCCAGCAGGGCACGCGCGTTATTTATATTCCCGGCAATCATGACGAGCAGTTCCGCAAGCACGCCGGCATGCATTTCAACGGCGTCGATATCCGGCTCAATGCCGTGCATGAAACGCGGGACGGGCGTCAGTTTCTGGTGTTGCACGGCGACGAATTCGACAGCATCGTCTGCCATAATAAATGGCTGGCTTATATAGGCGGCGAAGCGTACGAGGTGCTGCTGGTCATCAACCGCAGGTTCAACAATATCCGCTCGATGCTGGGCTACGGTCACTGGTCACTGTCGGCATTTTTGAAAAATAAGGTCAAAAACATCGTCAGCTTTCTCGATAACTATCAGCACGTTCTGAGCCTGGAAGCGCAGAAACGGCACGTCGACGGCATCATCTGCGGTCACATCCACCATGCCGATATTAGGCAAATGGAGTTCGGCAAAACCTACTGCAATTGCGGCGACTGGGTGGAGAGTTGCACAGCCCTGGTCGAGCATGACAGCGGCCAACTGGCGCTGGTCAGCTGGCGGGAAGAAGGCCAGACACTGCTTGAGCGGGAAGGAACATTTGTGCCGGTTTATGCGCGGGCGGCTTGATCCGTGCTTAGAAAATCCCTCTTGATGACAACCGGCAGTGTCGTCTTTGTGGTGGGAATGATCCTGTTCCCGCTGCCGGTTCCGTTCGGCTTGCCGATCATGATAGTCGGTCTCTCTATCATGCTCAAAGCCTCCAATGATGTGAAACGATTGATCATTCGGCTGTTTAAACTGCATCCTCGGACAGAAAAACTGTGGCGCAATGCCCGCTCATTGCGTCGCTTGTCGCCTCTCAAATCGATCGGCAATAAATTCTGAATACAGCCTGCGCACAGAGGCTAGAAGTCATTGCCGGCGCTTATCTTCCCCAGGAGCACTGCTGCCTTTCCGTGCAAACCGGCAGTAGCTCCTTCCGGATGGTATGACTGCGAAAAATGGCCTCTCCCACAACGGTTAAATCCATCAGATCTGTGCTCCGCTAGATGCAGATTCGCTTGCGCCCTTTAGGGTATTCGCACTCAGTTGCGGAAATACGAGCGGATGCTAGGTAGCGTCTCAGATCGAGTCGAATACCCACAAGGGGCGCAAGTGAGTTCGACATACTTCCACTATCCGCCTAAAGCCTGACATCTGCCCTGAACCGAATGCCGACAATCGGCAATTTCACTTCGCCGATACTTTCACAAAAATGTCATTTCCCTGTCATGTAATGTTCACGGACCAGACACATAACTGACATCTTGAGCGCTTATTGTAACGCAGTCTTTTATTTAACCGTTGATGACACATGAATAACATGAATGCAGCAGTACAAATTAAGCCAGCCAAGCGATTGGAATGTTTCATTACCCATTCAGAGGAGTTGATAAGACAAGCCCAGGTTTTGCGCTACCGGGTGTTTGCCGGGGAAATGGGCGCTAAACTCAAGTCCGCATCAGTGGGGCTCGACTGCGATGAAGTTGATGACTATTGCGAGCATTTGGTGGTATTCGATAACGTCAATAACAAAATCGTCGGCTATACACGCCTGCTGAACCAATATCAGGCCCAGCGGCTGGGCCGGTTTTATTCGGAAAGCGAATTCAATCTGGATCAGGTCCTGACATTGCCCGGCCGTTTCCTTGAAATCGGACGAACCTGCGTCGATCCGGATTACCGCGGCAGTGCGGTATTGACCACGTTGTGGACTGGACTGGTGCAATACGCGCTGGAAGGCGGCTTTAGCTATCTGCTGGGCTGCGCCAGCATCACGCCCGGCCCCAGCGGTTTTGCCGTCGATGCGGTTTACCGCAGTATCGATGCCAGAAACAAGGCGTCGGTTTTAATGCAGGTTCGCCCTAACGTGCCAGTCCCGGCGCACTTGCGCTGCAAGCGCGATGAATCGGGTATTCCGCCGTTGCTGAAAGCCTATTTGCGCTTCGGCGCGCTGGTCTGCGGCGAGCCGTGCTGGGATGAGGATTTCAACTGCATGGATTTATTCATGCTGCTGCCGCTGGATCAGCTGCAGGCGCGCTACAGCAAACATTATATGAGAGATTATCAAGAGACTCATGGCGATCGTTGTGCGGCTGTGCTATAGGCTTTTCCTGATTATTCTGCTATTCGGTTACGGGCTGATCATTGCCGCGGGCATTTTTCCGGCCGTCAACTGGCTATGCCCGGTAGAGGGCGCCGGAAACAGTCGAGATAAACTGAAAACGCACTGGCTCAGACTATTCAGCCATATTCTATGCCTGGACATAGTCGTTGAAGGCGATGCAGCAAAATTTGCCCTCGAACTTGCTGAAAAATTCGGCGGCCGTGTGATCACGCATAGACGCTTCAGTACAGCCAAATGGCAGATCAAAAACATCCGATCGAGTCTGCTGA
>CAYPJI010000101.1:2814-7595 GCA_964411045.1 uncultured Methylobacter sp.
AGGCGACTTGCCCAGGCGCGGCACTTTGCTGGTCTGCAATCATATCTCCTGGCTCGATATCATCGTGATCGGCCGCTATCTGCCGGCTTATTTCGTCGCCAAAAGCGACATTTCCGGCTGGCCCGTAGTCGGTTATCTGGCCAGACAAGCCGGTACGATTTTTATCCGGCGCGGCGACAAGCGGCATATTCAGGCAACTGCCAAAGCTATGGCCGGATTGCTGAAGGACGGCCGCAACATCATAGCCTTCCCTGAAGGCACTACCACCTGCGGCGATGAGGTTCTGCATTTCCATTCGTCGCTGTTTGAGCCGGCCCTGTCGACGCAGTCGGCAATTCAGCCGGCGGCGCTGCAATATCATGGCGAAGCCAGGCTGCAGGCGCCTTTCATCGGCGATGATGCGTTCGTGCCGCATTTGATCAGGGCGCTGGCGCTGGATAAAATCGAAGTCCGGCTCAGCTTTCTGCCTGTTATTGAAGGTGTCGACAACTCGCGCCATGCCGTTGGCATCGAGGCCAGAGACCGCATAGCACGGAAGATCGGCGTTAAGCATCCGCTTGAGCCGCTGACCCTTGATAAAAAGCCGCAAATTGCCGCCTGATGGGTACTATTCATTTTCCAGAGCTCGAACAGATCAACCGCATCATCGAGCAATTGGGAGACCGGGCGAATGTCGAGGTGGTGGAGCGGATTCACTACCGGGATTACGAGTTCCCGATACATTGCATCACGCTCGGCTCAACCCGCGCCGACGCGCCGGCGCTGGCTTTGTTCGGCGGCGTGCATGGCCTGGAAAAAATCGGCTCCGAGATCATCCTGTCCTATATGCAGAGCATCAGTCAGCTCATGGACTGGGACGAAGGGTTTCAGGCGCGCCTTGAAAGATCGCGGCTGGTATTCGTACCTGTCGTGAATCCGGTCGGCGTCTGCTTCGGCACGCGCTGTAACGGCAACGGCGTCGATCTGATGCGCAATTCGCCTGTGGACGGCGAAGGCGCCACGCGCATATACAGCGGCCACCGGTTGACGCCCCGACTGCCCTGGTATCGCGGCGATGTATTGAACATGGAGAAGGAAACCCGGGCGGTCTGCCGAGTTGTGGATCAGCAGTTGTTCAGCGCGCCGTTGTCCATCGCGCTGGATTTGCACTCGGGCTTCGGTATTCAGGATCGTCTGTGGTTTCCCTATGCCGGCTGTAAAACACCGTTTGCCTTCATTGCCGAAGCCCTGGCTTTAAAGGAACTGCTCGATCGCTGTTATCGGCATCATGTATACAAAATCGAGCCGATGTGCCTGGAATACGTGATTAATGGGGATTTATGGGATTATCTGTTCGACGGTTTCCGGCAAAAGCATGACGATCAGCGGCTCTTCATGCCGTTGACGCTGGAGATGGGCTCATGGCTCTGGCTGCGTAAGAGCCCTCTTAATTTATTCTCGCGGCTGGGTTGGTTTCATCCACTGTTGCCGCATCGGCAGCAGCGTATTTTTCGCCGGCATTTCATGCTGTTCGATTTTCTGCACCGCAGCCTGCTTTATCCGAAGCCCTGGACGCATCTGGATGAGCATGAAAAAGCCCTCTATCGAAAAAAAGCGATAAGTCTCTGGTATGAATGAGCATCTGGGGCGAAACTGGATACTGTTGCGCGGACTGAGCCGCGAGTCGGCGCATTGGGGCGACTTTGTGCCCTTGCTGCAGGCGACTTTCCCTGATGCCAGAATAACGGCGCTGGATCTGCCCGGCACCGGACGTTACTACCGGGAAGTCAGCCCGGACACGATCAGCCAGATCACGCACAAGGTACGCGCACAGGCGCAGCAGGCAGGGCTGCTGCAACAACCGGCAACAGTGCTGGGATTGTCATTGGGCGCGATGGTCGCCTTCGAGTGGATGCTGACGTACCCGGGCGATATCTGCGGCGCGACGCTGATCAATACCAGTTTTGCCGGCGTAAGCCCATTCTATCAACGGTTGCGCTGGCAGAGCCTGGACAGGCTGGCTTCGTTGCTTCTGAAGCGCAATCTGCGCGAGCGCGAATCGGCGATACTGGCTCTGGTCAGCAATCGCGCCCGGGATGAACGGACAGTTACGGCCTGGGAAACAATCCAGCAGGAGCGGCCGGTCAGTCTGAAAAACAGCTGGCGCCAAATCCGGGCTGCCGCCAGCTATCGGCCCTGCGGTTTGCGGCCCGAACAATCGGTTTTATTGCTGAATGCCTGGGGCGACCGTCTGGTAGCGCCTGAATGTTCGGTCGACATCTATCGGAAATGGCGCTGGCATTATTGCAGCCACTCCTGGGCCGGCCATGACCTGCCGCTGGATGACGGGGCCTGGGTGGTGTCTCAATTGCGGGCGTGGGTGGCGCAAAATTGAAGGGTTGTTGATGGGCGCCTGTTTATATAGCGGCCATGGAAGACAATAAAAAACCGCCCGCGGATTACCCGGCGGACGGTTATCTTGTGGGGCAGTATATCAGGTTGTATTTATGCCGCAGACTGAGCGCGCTTGCGATTGAAACCCATCAGTCCGACCAAGCCCGAGCCAAACAGCCAGACAGCAGCAGGAACGGGCACAGCAGAAACATTGCTACCTCGCACGTACCATGTCTCCCAGACTGAATGCAATTGCCCTATATCCAGGCCATTGGTTATAAAACCCACGGCGGCGTCACTTAAGTCCACATGTGAGAAATTGCTCCAATATTCAGACGCGAACCGATAAGATGAATGATCAGTCCAAGAAGTGGCCGAAACGGCAGCGCCGCCAATAATAAAGTCAGTCCAATCGGGTCTAGCTGCCCATTCGTTAACTGTTGCGTATCGCCAGCCTTCGCCAGCCCTGAATTCTGGAGCTGCTATATTACCAGCGCCCCATTCATTAGTGGCAATGGGACCAGCATAAACCCAATCTAAACCATTAAAGTTTAAAAGTATATTTTCATCTGGAATAGGAGTTGATGCGTCTATAATCACAGCATTTGCTGCGTTAACTCCGAACAGAGCAGAGCAAAGCACAGCAGCACAAAAAAGCTTTTTCATTATAATTCCCTGAATAAAAATTTCTAACTCCCACTATTTGTTCTCATTCTTAGTGGATAGACAGTAGACTATCAGCTTAAGTCAAGTCAGTCACTACATTTTTGTGATGGACTACACAAAAATAATTTGACCTCAGCTCAATTTAAGCCTCGTGAAGAAAGGGGAGTCGATCGACCCAGTATGCGTGCAGGTGCGAATTCATTTATGCCCTTGAGTACTTGTGCCCCTCGCGGGTACTTGTGCCCCTTGCGGGTATTCGCACTGTCTGTCTATCTCGGATGCCCGGTGCCGAATACCCTAAAAGTCACCAGTGAATTCGACTCTACAACGGCGCAGCATCAGTTATCTGAGGATAATGGCGCATGAAGAAGGCGGCCGGCCAAACAGCACGTAATGAACATCGGTAGTCAGGCCGGTGCTGGGCGCTGTCGCCTTGTTGACCGACCAGCCGAAAGCTGCGAACAAGTTTCCTGGATCCGACCTGGACGGCGTTGCCTGCCGGATTGTCACATAGTCTCCGTAACGGGTCGTGCCGGCATTACTGTTTGTCGTGCTATAGGCGATGAAATCGCCCCAAAATCCGACCACATGGTTTTCGTAGTATTTGCTATTGCCGCCATATTCGAACGAAAGACCCACTTCGCCTGTGCAGGCATTAGTCGCCAGTGCCGGATAAGCGAACGCATAATCATTATTCCAGATCTGCACTTGCCTGACCTTTTTGAAGTCACTGTTTCGGTCGAACGTTACCATCTCCACGTGTGCCTGCTTGAACCTGCTGTCCGTCCCAGCGCTCCAGGCGAACCAGAGTTGATTGCCTACTCGCGTAGAGCCGATTACGCCATTTTTTGGAAATGAGTTGCCTCCAGGCCCATTAAAGTTCTTAGCCAACCAGTCGCGCCCATCCGGCGTCAATGAGGTCGGCGCATTGTTGGCCCAGCTGGAAATGCCGCGGTCGCGCCAGAAGTAAGTATTTGAGTTTTCCTTTAGCGAAAAAATCCGCATATTGCTGTTCTTGTTGTGTCCGGTCCAGAAAATCTCATCGCCTGTATTTTGCGTCAAATGACTGCCCCACGCCATCGAAGCTTTGGCGGGATCGGTGTAGCCGATGGTGATCGTTCCGGCGCCTTGCAGGGAATTCGTTCCGGTGAGCGGCACCCGTGCGACCTGCAATCCGCCTTTACCATTCCAGCTCAGATAAAGAAAATTGTTGCCGACGGATAAGTCCGGATAGTCCAATCCGACGCCGGCCTCGCCAAAAAGGGCTGGCGTAAGATTCCAGTAAGTCCAAGCGGTGCCGTTGCTATTGATGATGGCGCTTGGGCTGGCCATAGCCAAGCGATAGCCGGTCCCCTGGAGCAGCCAGACAAAGCGATCGATGCTTGGCACGTATTGGACGATTTGGTCGCAACAGAACCCTATTGCGTCATCAGGGAAAATTTTGGTCGGGTCCAGCGCTTTAAAGTTGATTCCGTCCGTCGAATAGGCCGCGCTCCAGTTCGCCGTAGCAAAGACTACGCCTCCGCCGGTCACAGCACCACTCGGTTCCGCGCAGGCGGCCAGGGAGTCTCCGCTGCAGCCAACACCGGCCGAAGTAAGGCCTAAGCCGCTGTTGAAGACAAAATCAATGGCCGGCGGACCGCCGACGAGCCCTATTTGATCATTTACAACGCTGGGCATTGATCCAGCAGGGCAATCGCGCTATCTCCCCATTGACAGACCCAGGCGTATAAAATAGACGA
>CAYPJI010000102.1:0-7533 GCA_964411045.1 uncultured Methylobacter sp.
CGCATGGGAGATTTTTACGAACTTTTCTATGACGATGCCAAGAAAGCCGCGCAGCTGCTCGACATTACCCTGACCAGCCGCGGGCAATCGGCCGGCACGCCGATCGCCATGGCCGGCATCCCTTACCACGCAGCCGAAAGCTATATCGCCAGGCTGCTGCGCAACGGCGAGTCAGTCGCGATTTGCGAGCAGATCGGCGATCCTGCGGCTTCAAAAGGCCCCGTCGAGCGCAAGGTGGTGCGCATCGTCACGCCCGGCACGGTCACGGACGAAGCCCTGCTCGAAGACCGCAAGGACAATCTGCTGGTCGCCGTCTGCGCTTTTAATCATCAGCACGGCATCGCTACGCTGGACCTGACCAGCGGCCGCTTTATCCTGCAACAGGTTGAATCCGAGGACCAGCTGCTCGGCGAAATCGGACGCCTGAATCCAGCTGAACTGTTGTTCAGCGAGGACTGGCCGCTGCCTGCCGCCATCAAGCAGCGTAGCGGCCTGTGCCGCCGGCCGCCCTGGCATTTCGAAACCGAAAGTGCGCGGCAGCTGGTACTGAAACAGTTCAATACGCATGACCTGAAAGGTTTCGGCTGCGAACACATGCCGGCCGCCATCGCCGCCGCCGGCGCCCTGCTGCAATACGTCAAGGACACGCAGCAAGGCGCGCTGCCGCACATTCAGGGCATCCGCATCGAGAACAGCGACGACAGCATCGTCCTCGACGCGGCCAGCCGCCGCAATCTGGAACTGGACTCGCACCCGTCGGGGCAACTGCAATACACGCTGTTCGGCGTGCTGGACAAGACCGCCACGGCCATGGGCAGCCGCTGCCTGCGGCGCTGGATCAACCGGCCTCTGCGCAATCATGCGGTCCTTAAAGACCGCTATGCCTGCGTCGCTACCTTACTGAGCGGCCAACTGTACCGCGATGTACAGGCACAGCTGCGGCAAGTCGGCGATATTGAACGGATCAGCTCGCGCATTGCCTTGAAGTCGGCGCGGCCCCGGGATTTAATCGTATTGCGCAATACGCTGGCGGTGCTGCCGGCCCTGCAACAGGTGCTTGCTGCGAGCGACAATCCGCAATTGACGCTGTTAAGTGAAAAAATCGGCGAGCAGCCGGTGATGTTGCAACTGCTGAACAAAGCCGTCATCGATAACCCGCCCGTGCTGATCCGCGACGGCGGCGTGATCGCGCCGGGTTATAGCCGGGAACTCGATGAACTGCGCAACCTGAGCCAGAATGCCGACCAGTTTCTGATTGATATGGAAAATCGCGAGAAAACCGCGACCGGCATCACGAACCTGAAAGTCAACTACAACCGCGTGCAGGGGTACTATATCGAGATTTCGCGCCTGCATGCCGAAAAAGTGCCCGGCCATTACATCCGCAAACAGACCCTGAAAGGCGTCGAGCGCTATGTGACGGAAGAGCTGAAATCGTTTGAGGATAAAGTCCTCAGCGCGCGCGAGAAATCGCTGGCCTTCGAAAAATCCCTGTATGAGGAACTGCTTTCGATTATCGCCGCCGCCCTGATCCCGTTGCAGGAATGCGCCGCCGCGCTGGCCGAGCTCGATGTACTGGTCAACTTCGCCGAACGCGCCGATACACTGAATCTGTCCGAACCGGCGCTGGTCGACGAACCCGGCATCCAGATCGAGGCCGGGCGGCATCTGGTGGTCGAGCAGGTGTCCGATATTCCGTTTGTACCCAATGACCTGTCGTTTTCCAGCCAGCGCCGCATGCTGATCATCACCGGCCCTAACATGGGCGGTAAATCCACTTATATGCGCCAGGCGGCGCTGATCGTCCTGATCGCGCATATCGGCTGTTACGTGCCGGCCAAGACGCTGACCTGCGGCCCTGTCGACAAGATTTTCACGCGCATAGGCGCTCCCGATGACCTGGCCAGCGGCCGCTCGACGTTTATGGTGGAAATGTCGGAGACGGCGAACATCCTGCACAACGCTACATCGAAAAGCCTGATTTTAATGGACGAAATCGGCCGCGGCACGAGCACGTTCGACGGCCTATCGCTGGCCTGGGCCTGCGCCGATTATCTGGCCAAGGAAACGAAGGCGTTTACGCTGTTTGCCACGCACTATTTCGAGCTGACTACGCTGGCTGACGAGCAGGAGACCATCCACAATGTGCATCTGGATGCCATGGAGCATGGCGACCGGATTATTTTCCTGCACGCGGTCAAGGAAGGACCGGCCAATCAGAGTTACGGCCTGCAGGTAGCATCGCTGGCCGGCGTGCCGCGTTCCGTGATCGATAAGGCCAAAGCCAAATTACAGCATCTGGAAAACAATGCCTACATAGAGCAGCAGGCGGAAACCGGGATTAATCAGCTGGATCTGTTTTCGGCCAAGGAATGCCATCCTGCCGTGTGTTTGCTGGAGGATATGAATCCTGACGAGTTCAGCCCTCGCCAGGCTTTGGACTTACTCTATCGGCTTAAGGAAATGGTGTAGGCAGGGTTGATAAACCCATCTTCGTAGGGTACGCATCGCGTACCTTTCCGGACTTGCGGTGTGCCGAAAAGCCCTGAACAGGTACGCGATGCGTACCCTACGCTGGATTTTGCCTTGATTTTGGCAGGGCAGCGGGTAGGCTGGGTTGGTAAACCCAGCACTTCGAAGCCCCTTATGCCGGACTTAACCTAACGACCGGCCATGCTATTTCGGATTCGCTTCGCTTTCCAGAGCCTCAGCCAACTGTTTGGCCGGCATATAGCCCGGATAGATCGTGCCCTTTTCGGTTACGATCATCGGCGTGCCTCTGGCTTCAAACTCTGTGCCGAGCTGCATGTGCTCGTCGACCGGATTGTCGCAGGTCTTGGCGGCCGGCGTTCCGCCTTTTTTGGCTTCTGTCAGAGCCGCATTGCGGTCTTCAGAACACCAGACGGAAACGGCTTTATTGTAGGAATCCGAACCCTTGCCGGCTCTCGGGAAAAACAGGTATTGAATCTGGATGCCCTGGGCCAAGTACTGATCGATTTCCGAATGCAGTTTGCGGCAATAGCCGCAATCGATGTCGGTAAAAACATAAATTTTGTATTTAGCTATCTTCGGCTTGAACACGATCATCTTATCCTGGCCGAGTTTTTCAAGAGCCTGTTTGCGCGTGTTGCCCAATTTTTCTTCCGTCAGGTCGGTACGCTTCGCTACATCGATTAGATGGCCCTGCAGTAAATATTTGCCGTCATCAGAGACATAAAAAATATTCGCGCCGATTGCAACCTCATAGAGACCGTTAATCTCGGAAGGTTTGACGGAATCGATTTTTACTTCAGGCATGGACGTTGAGAATGCCTGCCGGATGGCATTTTCATCTGCATGAGCGGCGGGCAAGGTCAGGGCGAATAGGGATAGTGCGGCAGTCTTGATAGCTTTTTTCATGTTTTTTTCTCGTCTTTTTCCTTTTGCATTGTAGGGTACGCATTGCGTACCTTTATACGATTCACGGGAACATTATTAAAAGGGAGGTACGCAGTGCGTACCCTACGGGGGCAAAAAAATCCGAAGGCGGATTACCGTATAACATCCGTTATTAAACAGTAATCTTATTATTGAAACAAACGCCCAATATCCAGAATCATGGCGAATACCATTAGAAAAAACAGCAAGGCCATGCCAATCTGTTGAAAGAAAAGTTGTGCTTTTTCCGGAACAGGGCTGCCTTTAATGGCTTCTATGCCGAAAAACATTAAATGCCCGCCATCCAGCACCGGTATAGGCAGCAGATTGAGCACGCCGAGACTGACGCTCACCAAGGCAAGGAATTTCAGGAAATGGGTTAGACCCATCGTGGCAGACTGTCCGGCAAACTGGGCAATACTGATGGGGCCGCTTAAATTTTCAACAGAAGCCTTGCCGACCAGCATTTTGCCCATCATTTTCAAGGTTGAGACGGAATAATAATAAGCCTTTTCGAAAGCAGCAGGCACGGCCTGGAGCGGCGATAAGGAATATTCAGTACGCATGGAATCCGCCAGACCTTCCGGCACCTGGACGGAAGCGCCGATTTTTCCTTCGGAGTTCTGTTCGGACGTGGCGCGTTTAGGCGTTAGTGTTATCGGCATACGTCTGTCATCGCGCTCGATAATCACCTTGATCGCTACGCCTGGATGGGTCTTTACATATTCCACCCACTGCATCCAGTCATTGATTTCAGTACCGTCAGCGCTGATGATCAGGTCGCCTGTCTGCAAGCCGGCTTCAGATGCCGCACCACCGGCGAGCACTTGCCCTATGACCGGTTTCAGTTTCGGCGTCCAGGGTTTAAAACCCAATCGTTTATATAAGACATCAGGATCGTTGCTGTCTTCTTCAGAAATCCTCAAAATTTTGGTGCTTTGTACATCTTCAAAATTTCTGACTTTGACCTCTATTTGATCCCCACTATCGAGTGCGGAAGCGACCAAAACACTCAAGGTTTCGGCCCATGTCGGCGTCGCTTTGCCATTGACGGAAATGATCTCATCGCCTTCTGCAAAGCCCGCCTCGGCCGCTAGCGTGCCTTGTTCCACCGGACCGAGCACCGGCTTGATGCCGACTTCGCCGATGACCAATACGCTCCAGAACAAGGCAACGGCAAGCATCAGGTTAAACACGGGGCCTGCCGCCACGATGGCTGCTCTTGTCAACACCGGTTGCTGATTAAAGGCATAAGGGAGATCCTCTTTTTTGACCTCGCCCTCGCGTTCATCGACCATTTTGACATAACCGCCCAGAGGAATGGCCGATATGACATACTCTGTTGACTCAGGATCTCTCCGGTAGGACCACAATACTCTGCCGAAACCTACGGAAAACCTGAGCACTTTGACTCCGGCTCTGCGGGCTACCCAAAAGTGCCCAAATTCATGAAATGAAACAAGAATACCGATAGCAATGATGAAATAAAACAGAGTATGCATGAAGTCCTTTAACCAATAAGCTCGTCAATAATTTTATTAGACAACTTTCTGGCTTGTTTATCCACGTCCAGAATAATTTCCAGACTGTCAGCCGATTTGACTTCAAATTGCTGCATGCAGCGCTCAATGATGACCGGAATATCGGTAAAGCGCACGCGCTCATTCAAAAAGGCGTCCACCGCTATTTCATTGGCGGCATTCAATACGGTCGGCATGATCCCGCCGGCATTGATGGCCTCATACGCCAGGCGCAGGCAGGGAAAACGCTCCAGATTCGGCTCCTGGAAATCCATGCGGCCGACTTCAAAAATATTAAGCGGCTCGACACCGGATTCGAACCGTTCCGGCCAAGCCAGGGAGTGGGCGATGGGAACGCGCATATCGGGATTGCCCATCTGCGCCAGCACGGTGCCATCCACATAATCGACCATCGAATGGATGACGCTTTGCGGATGGATAACCACCTGTATTTGGTCCGGGGTCATATTGAACAGAAGACAGGCTTCAATCATTTCCAGACCTTTGTTCATCATCGTGGCCGAATCGACTGAAATTTTCTTGCCCATATCCCAGTTGGGATGAGCGACCGCCTGAGCCGGCGTCACATGCGGCATTTGCTCCAGCGGCAGCTCGCGGAACGGGCCGCCCGAAGCGGTGAGCAGGATGCGTCTGGCCTGCTTGGCCCGCACGCCGGTTTTATAACCGGCAGGCATACACTGGAATATCGCATTGTGCTCGCTGTCGATCGGCAGCAGCTGCGCCCCCGAATCGGCTACCGCCTGCATGAAAATATCGCCGGACATGACCAGCGCTTCTTTATTAGCCAGCAGTACGGTTTTGCCGGCTTTTGCTGCGGCCAGGCTGGGCAGCAGTCCCGCCGCGCCGACGATAGCCGCCATGACCGAATCGACGTTGTCCAGCGTGGCAACATGCTCCAGCGCATGGGCGCCGGACAGGACTTTAATGTCCGGGACCGGCGAATTCTTAAGCTTGTCCTTGAACGCCTGAACCTTGGCCTCATCAACAATAACGACGTATTCAGGACGATGCGCCAGACATTGTTCGTACAAGGTATCGGTATTGGTATTGGCCGTTAAGGCGACGACCTTGTAAAGATGGGCATGCCTGGCCACCACATCCAACGTACTGACACCAATCGAACCGGTCGCTCCAAGTATGCAAATACCTTTTTTCATGCCACTAACCCAGACATCAGGAATATACCGGCATAGAAAAACGGTGCTGCGGCAATAAGACTGTCGATGCGATCCAGAATGCCGCCATGTCCCGGCAGAATGGAACCGCTGTCTTTTACACCGCGCTGGCGCTTGGCGAGGCTAAAAAACAAATCGCCATAAATAGAAATCAGAACCGTCAATACGGACAGCAGAACAAAGTCCGATGCGATCATAAAGTTATAACCATAGAACAGGCTTAGAGCAATGGCGCAAACCACACCGGCTATTAAAGCGCCATTCATGCCGGCCACTGTCTTGCCGGGGCTGATTTCAGGCGCTAGCTTGGTTTGCCCGTATTTCTTGCCGATGAAGTAGGCTGCAATATCGGCTGCCCAGATCAGGATCAAAAAATAAAGCACCATCCCCTCGCCCCATATGGCTCTCAGCCGACTCAAAAACAACCAGGCCGACAATAAGATGAACCAACCGATCAGCGCTTTATAACGCGTTCCCAGCTGCAGTTTCAACATCTCCGACGGCCTGCTTCTGATCAATATCATGGCCAGTATCCAAAACAGTACCGGCGGTATAACCAACCATTCCAGCGCACCAGAATAAGTCCTGACTTCGGGCCAATCGAAGCTTTGCGCAACGAACTCGAGAAACAGGGTCCAGAAATGAAGGCCCAGCATCGGCAGAACCAGCGCCAGTAACAACAAGCCCCGTTGTAACGGTGAACTGATGCCTGCCAGATCGCTCCATTCCCAAGCGGCAACCAAAATGATCAATCCTAAAACTAATGAAAAATACTCCGAGGGCAACTGGAACACAGCCAGCACGACCAAAAGAGCCAATATTGAGGCGGTTATAATTCGCTGCAGTAACATTTTATTAATTATTGTGATTATTAAGATTTAGAAGGTGACGGCTTTATTAAGCACCTGCTCCCCGGTATGGCCAAACCGCCGCTGCCGGCTTTTAAAGCTCTTAATAGCGTCTTCAATTGAATCCTGGTCGAAATCCGGCCAGAGCGTCGGTGTAAAATACAACTCCGTATAGGCTAATTGCCACAACAGAAAATTACTGACACGCTGCTCGCCGCCTGTTCTGATGAACAGGTCGGGCTCGGGCAGGTCAGCAGTGGATAAATACCGTTCCATCAGCTTTTCAGTGATCTCCTGGCTTTCCAGTTCGCCGGCCGCTATTTTTTCAGCCACTTTCCGGAAGGCCTGACACATATCCCAGCGACCTCCGTAGTTTGCCGCCACAACAAGCGTTAAGCCCTTGTTGTCCTTGGTCCTCGCCTCTCCTTCGGCAATTTTAGCCTGTAATTTTTCTGGAAATGCCGCTCTGTCGCCGATAAACCGCAAGCGGATGTCGTTACGGTGCAATTTGTCGATTTCCCGCTGCAGCGTAGTGATAAACAAACTCATCAG
>CAYPJI010000103.1:0-2550 GCA_964411045.1 uncultured Methylobacter sp.
CTTCTGAATAAGGCTTGGGCATGATGAAAACGGGCTCATAGCGTTTAACAAGCGGCTAGTTTATCATGTTTTCATCTAAGCAATAACTGCTCCAGTTCGGCCTGTGCTTTACTTTGATGCGTCTCAAAGAGGTTCGTCAGTACTTCGCGCTGGACATAGACCCCTTTCAGAATCGGCGCCTGCTCAAACAGCCGCAGCAAGACGACTTCCTGCTCTTCGGTCAGGCTTGCGAAAAGCCCACATAGCGCCTTTCAATTGGGCATAGTCTGGCTCGGGCACTGTTTGTTTCAGCCGCTTCATTTCCGCTTTGCGCGCTTGGTCGGCACAGTTACGGTACTGTTTGGCGACAGGAAAACGATCCACTACCACTTGCGTATTGGCTAGGGTTTCTTGAGCCGCATTGCAGTAGCCTTCGTTCATGTCGATGCAGACACGGCGAAGATATACTTTTGACCTTGGGCCGTCAGTCCTGACACGATGACGACAAAATCTTTCTGGCCTTTCTTCAAGGCGATTTCGTCAATGCCGATGAGCTCTAAGTCAGGCACTGTGGTCCAGTCCACTTGCCGCTGAATATGGCGATCTATGATGCCTTCAATGCAAGCGACACTGAGATTCCGTTTCAGGCTGACATCGCTGAGCGTGCTATTGACCGGCTCGCGTGAAATCCAATTTTCATAGGCTTTGGTATGCGGGCTTTCGGGATCATACCACTCGCAACGTTGAGTCGTCGTCGGCCCTTTGTAACAGTAAGGGCATTGAGAGTGCTTCGGGCGGATGCGAATCCAGACCGGCCGATCAAAAATGGGCAGATGGCGCAAGGTAATCGCATTATCGTAGCCGTGAAATTTATCAATCGTACGACCGCATCGCCGGCACACCGCTTGTCTCACACGTGCTGACGACCGTAATCACCAAGCCTTGGTCGGTTTGTTCGCAGCTTTCTACCCGAACATTGGGAAGATCTAGCGGTATTTGTATCTGCGGTTGATTCATCGGTGTACAAAGAAAAAGTGCATTCGTTAACTTATTTTACATTAGGTTTCGCTTTCGATTCTTCGGCATACTATATGTTGTGGTAGTCACGGGAAATCCGGGAGAGCCACAATTTCAATCAGGCGTCAATGCGTAACTTCTATAATTATAAGAAAAACAAAAATTATATGAATAACAAACCTTCGTTAATAAGCTCAAATATTTCGGCATTTTGGAATTACGATTTTTCAGTAAAGCCCAACACCAACCCCATTTTCAATCTGCTTAATGACTGCTTTCTTGAGCAACAAGTTAAAGCAGCTACAAAAGGTTGTTTTTTACCTTTACCATTTCCAACCGGTGTAGGGAAAACCTACAACACATTGGGCATGATCATTGAAGCCATGCTGGATGACATCTCTCATCTATTGGCGAATTCTGATCAGTCGCCAAGACTTTGCTTCTACATCACCAACTCGGTTGATAATGTCTACGAGGCCTATTCTGATCTCTGCGGCCGAATTCAACGTGATGAACGTTTTAGTCAGGATCAAAAAAAGGCTTTGCTTTCGCGTATTCTTTATACGCCGTCAAATGACACGTCGTTAACGGATCTTCTCATGATCAAGCCGGATACATTAAAACAGATCCTGGACAAGTTTGAAGTTGAAAAAAACAAAAGCTTAACCCGTGACATAACTACATTAAGGCACCAGCTCTCTCTTAAAAGCAGTCTTCAGGGAGACCCTGAGCTCTTAAAAACGCTTGATGCGCAACTGCGGAAGAAATCCAGTGAGTGTTATTCGCAACTTGTTCGTCATATTCAGCGTGTACAGTTGGGGGGCCGCCCTGTTTCTTATACCGATGAGAACGTCCGCTTACTCAGCGAGCTGATACCCGGCGTATTAGTGGAGGAAGAACTTGTCAGCGTTGTTTTCATGACGACCAAGAAATTTCTGTTCGGTTTACAGCAATCGCAAGGCAAATACCATCCTGCCCGCGACCTTTCCAACAATATATTGATTATTGATGAATTCGACCGTCAGCATGAGGAAATCCTAAGTCATTTAATCCGCACGGATGACACCGATATACTAAGTACGATTCGAACCCTGCATGCAAATCTTAAAAACCATCAGTTATGTAACAAACTTCAGTATGAAGGTATTGGGGATTTGTTTGCCGAATATCTGAACGAAGTACAGAACTTTGTTGAGCGTTGGCAGCTTGAGTTCTCTTTCGATCTGCACCCCGGCTTGATCGACCACGAAAAAGAGATTTTGCTTTTCAGCGATACAATGACGACGCATACCTCCAGCATTAACAAAGAATTGTGTATGGGATTTGACACGGTCATGCAGCAGCATATTATCGCTACCTATGGCTCACTAAATCTGCCTAAGTCCGAGATACATAACTTCCCACAGTTTCTTGGGGCGATGGAAAAACTGGTTAACCGCCGCTTCCATAACCTGATGCGTCGAGCCGAGGAAAGATACCGCTTAAATTTAAGTACTAGCAACTCCTTTACGGATGATCGTCGGATTACATCATCACAAGCTATCGCCAGCATTC
>CAYPJI010000103.1:2560-7463 GCA_964411045.1 uncultured Methylobacter sp.
TAAACTTCTCAATAAATGCATTAGGAGCTTATGTACATTCCTTGAGGCTGCAATTAAGTCGGCAACTGAATTATCTCGTTGGCCGTCAACGCAGTGATCGCAAAAGCGCAGCCAATTATCATACTCGTGGAATTCGTTTGATAGAAGTTGATCGATTGCCGGAAGCGCAAGACAGCGTGATGTTCAGACATCATGGTTTTAACGTTTCGCCAACTGGCATGTTGGCCACTTGGGTAGAATCTGGATGTTATGTACTGGCAGTGAGTGCTACGGTGGAAAGTGAGAGCGTCATCCATAATTTTGATATTCGTTATCTGAAGGATAATCTTCAAAAATACTATGTGCAGCTGACTCGTGATCAGCGTCAGACGATTCATGACTACTATGAAGATGAGCGAAACTACCAGGTTGCCGGTGTCAAGATTGTGCCTGCTTCAGTGGAAGCCGGGACCGCTGAGCTAAAAGACCTGCTACACGTTTGGCAGCCCAAGGCCAGGAATATTGACCTGCTGCTTCAAACGCTGTTGAAGCTCGGTAACAGTGAAAATCGAAATTTAAGGTTTCATTACGAATGGCTCAGTAAGCTTTGCAATGCTATCAAGCGTTTTGGTGAACAGAAAAATAACCGCTATATGATTGCTATGCTTAATCGGGGCATCAACTCGGAATTAGCGAAATTTCTGTATTGGTTTGTTGAACAGCTTAGTGAACCGCATTCGAGGCCAATTAAGTTAGTGCCCCATGTGAACGCGGATTTTCTTAAAACTGGCAAATTTGAAGCTGAAGTAATTCAACATTTGGAAAACCAGCCCGATAGACTGATCGCTATTACGACTTATCAGACCATGTCAACCGGCAAAAATCCTGATTACCAGTTCAATCCGCAATTCGAGAACGGTTCACTTTGCCACGTTGGGCATCGTTCATCTCACAGAACGGACATTGACTGTCTTTATCTGGAAAATCCAACCAACATTATTTCAATCAGTGAAGATCAGGAAGACAAAACGAGTGATAGACTGAGACTTTTGAGTTATGGCATGGCCCTCCAGGAAGTGGGTATGCTGACCATGCATCAAGGCGAATGTTGGTGCAGGGACGTAGTGCAGCATGCGTCTCCTTACCATATTTGCCAACAGTTGAAGGGCAGATATTATTCAGACTCTACCGACCATCTCAATGCTGTATTTCGGATGATCGAGCAGGCGGTCGGCCGAACCGCTCGAACAGAGACAAAGCGCAACCATATTATGTTGCTCGCCGATGATAAATTGATTGATTTTCTGGCTCAGGATGAGCGTGATGATGCATTGTTCTCTCACGAATATAAGGCACTGGTTAAGTTAGCGAAAAGCAAGACAAACTGGGCTCCACCTCCAATGAAATTGGAAGATAGAAAATTACAAAATTTGGCTGGTCTTCATACAGGGAGGTCGATCAGCGCGATTAACAATAGATTGAGTGACATAGAAAAACATCCTGAGTCATACACTGTTGATTCCTGGAAACTAATGCGTCAGACAGTTTTGATAAACCCGGTATCAATAACACCACCCGTACAGAATAATTACTATCTTTTTAGCCCTACCGCTGGTAGCTATGATTATTTGAGGCCAGAAAAAGAGAATGAAGCCGACAAATATCGTTTCTTCAGTCTCGCTGGAACTTATGCGGACCGCGTATCGGAGAGCGAGGCTCGGTTAGATGTGCTTCGCAATAATGAAATCGTAGCATCCCATTTCAAAGCCCGCGGCTATGCGCTCAGTTGGGACCAGGAGGCTCATTACATCATTACGCCGCCAATGTTCACAAATATTTATAAAGGAGCGCTTGGTGAAGAGGCAGGCGAGGCTGTCCTGTCACACTACGGTTTTGGCTTTAATGCCCTGCCCATTGAGCATTTTGAGCTCTTCGATGGATTGATCGAGTATTCAGGCGAACAGGCTTTGATTGATTTCAAGCATTGGCATCTGGCCGGGTATATCGCCAGATCAGACGAGAGCATAAAGGAGGATATGAACAAGTTCGTCGGCAAGGTGCGGGCCACTGGCTTTTCAAAGCTAGTCATATGTAACCTGCTGGGCAATGCATACGCTTCAGTCCAGTACTTTGACGAGGAATTCAAAGCCTGCAAAAATGCAGAGAATGCATCTATCGTAGCCTTGCCTGCGCTACTGGATGAAAAATCCGGCGAGACTAACACAGCAGCTATTCTTGCATTGTCAAGCTGGCTTGCACCAACTTCATTTCAGTGAATTAGGGAGAGAGGGATTACATGAACAGTACAATTTTAACAAACCGTGTTGAGCTTAAAATCCATGCTGAGAAAGTCGATGAAAAATTTGATATCTGGCTGGTTAAAACGGATCTATTAGGCAAGACAAACTACGGCCCAGTCGTCAATACGATATACAAGGAGGTGCAACCATTGGCTCTGACTTCTATCGATAAAGGAAGTTATGTGGTGCTATTGCCTAAAAAAGCAAAAGTGATGTTTGATAACCCTCATTACGCGCTTAACAAGGTTACAGCGAAAGATCTTGCCAAGATTGCCTGTGCGCGGTTGCTCATCAATGCAATGCCGAATCTTTCCGATGTTCAACCGAGATCTTCCGAAGGGGTGGGCCTGTATTATCTGTCAGATATCGAGAAAATCGGACAGGCAGAGGTTCTGCGCACGTTCGAAATAAAACTCACTCAAACGGGTGCCGATATCCTTCTTGGTGTAAATGGCACAACTTTCACGCCTGTCCAGTATCACACCAATGTTAATGGAGAGTTATACAACGATTGCGCCCATTTTCCGCGCCTCAGTTTCAACAAATGGACACAGGAGCTAAACCGGGCGCGTAACGGTGAATTTATCAAGAAAAAGCACCGTGACCGTAAAATGAAAAGTGAAATGGTCTCACTGGACACAAAAAAACCAGGGAAATTCTGGAAATCTAAAATAGGTGTACTTGCTCAGTTTATTCAGGATGTTGAGCGTGAATTGAATGGTATGTTGTGCATTGAGTTTATACCGCTCAGTTCCAGTTATCGAATGCGCTTCAAAGACGCCGATATCAGCAGGACTTACAAAGATATTGATGGGATTCTTGCCGGCTATGTGGTTAATATCGTTAACATGACCAATGTAAATACTGAAGCGCTCGAAATAGCGTTAGCATCCGACAGTATTGCCTATGAGCACTCGAGCAACGTAAAACTAGCTGTGCTGAATCTAGTTATCCATCACCCTGCAGAGTATTACGAAGGTGCGGGCCAAGAAGATCCTTATTGCGCATTACGAAGCGACCCCAAAATAATCGTGCAGTCGATTTATCCGGAAACTCTGTTTTCAGAGGATGCTCTTGCGCGCGCTCAATATGAAGCCTGCAAGAAAGAATTGCTGATAAAGATTGAAGTCAACGAAAACGCCCTGCGTTTAGTTAAACCAAAAGGCAACTGGGCGTTTATCAAGTGTATAGAGGTCGATAAAGACGGTAAAAAACTGATTTATCATGTGCTTCGGCTGCAAGATGGTAACCTGTCTTATTGCCAGCTTGACCCAGATTGTGCCGAAGAGTTGATAATTAGTTTACCCGGTATCTTAATCAAAAACGGCTATGCCGTTATCAATGAAATCAGCGGTGAAGGCTTTATTATTAAAGAAACGGGCATAGTGGCCTTACCGGAGTTTCAAAGCCTATCAAAAATCATGTCGGAACTGGAAAAAGGTTTCGATAATGGAATTCCCAGGAATTGGATCACTGAATTCCTAAACTTGCTTAAGAGCGGCAAAATTGAGCCAAAAAATGCGGCGCTCGTGGAAGAAAAGCTTAACTGCCTTCTTGAGGCGACTGTTAATAAAGAACGTATCACCAAAGAGGTTTTGCTGGACAATAAAGAAACAAAGCTAACATATCGGGGGAGTCTGCAGACTTTTTTTGATTGGGTTACTGATGAAAAAGGCTTTCGGCTCGGGGCATCGTTAAAAAGCCAGAATGCCGGCTACATTGAAGCTTCTCTTGGCCTTTTTTACAACAATGAGGAACACTTGTATTTTGTGGGCGATAAAGACAATGTCAAATCATCGGTTCCGCGCTTCTGTAAAGTCAGAAAAATTGTCACCGACTCGAATGAAGTGCCCGAAGAGCTGCTCAAAATGATGAAAGTATTTCATGTTCGCCATAAGCAAGCGACAGTTTATCCGTTTCTTTTTAAACATTTGGCCGAATATGAAGAACGGGCTCGAATTAAGGCCTAACGATTATTAAGTTCGACAGCTATTGTCTCATCCTGGAAGAGGGCAAGGCCCATTGTCCCCTTTTAGCGAATGCCTACCAATAGGGATCAAGTTGATAACAACTTGATACGAGAACCGTCGACAATAACGAGGCTCCTTTTTGCTCTTGTAATATGATTGTAGTGGTCAAGTGTAAGCATCCAGTCGTTCCACCTGTACTCACGCAGCCAAAACAGTCATCCTTATTATTTTTAACGAGGATGAGCAATGGCCTTATCAAAACAGTGGCTCGATCATATCAAGGCCTGGCAACGTAGCGGTTTAAAACAGTCGGCGTATTGCCGGCAGCACGGCCTGAATACCCATACGTTCGCCACCCGACTGTCGGATTACCGAAAGCACGAGCGAATGTTGCCGCCGACCTTGATCCCGGTCCAGGTTCAAAGCGCCGCGCCGCACGACGAATGTCTTGTGTTGCAGTGCGGCCAAGGCCACCGTCTCGAGCTGCCGCCAACCGTTTCAGCCGTCTGGCTGGCGGAACTGCTGCGATGCCTGGCTTGATCGAAGGCCCGGCGCAGATCTGGCTGGCCGTCGAGCCGGTGGATCTGCGCCGCGGTATTGACGGCCTGTCGACCATCGTGCAGCAGGCGCTGGGGCATGCGCCGTGCGCCGGTT
>CAYPJI010000104.1:0-352 GCA_964411045.1 uncultured Methylobacter sp.
CCCTGCCCTGCCTGAGGGTCTTTATGACATACGGCTTGAATACGGCATCGGTTTCGGCATCGCCGGCAAACTGCGCTTCCTCGGTCAAGGCGATATTCTGCGCGATAAACTCGCCCCGGAACCGGGCAATATTATCCAGCACCTGCCGGCTGCCGTATGTGAACTCCCAATGCCCTGTCATGATATCGACGCCGAGCAGATTCGAGGCATCGAGCATATCCTGACCTTTGGTCCATAAAGCCGTGGCCGAGCCCTGCCAGCTGTCGCCGCCATCCAGCAGCAGCATATTTTCAGGGCCGCGCGCCTGCCGGATCTGTTTGATCAATGTCGCCAGATGCGCAAAGCCGCCCAT
>CAYPJI010000104.1:362-7458 GCA_964411045.1 uncultured Methylobacter sp.
TACACCGCAGCCATTTCAACAAAATCCAGATGCGTGAAGGCATAAGCTTCGGAGCTGCCGGGCCTGATGCCGTAGAAATCGAGAAATTGCCGGCCGGTCAAATGCGGCGGCTTGTTCTTGTTTTCGCCGACGCCGATGTTGACCGCAGGCTCTCTGAAATAGATCGGCAACAGCTGGGCATGGCAGTCGGTAAAGTGCAGCAGTGTCGCATTGCCGAATTCGGGCAGATCATACAGCTCGGCAGGTCGGCCAGCGCAGCCTGACAGACCAAGCAGAGCCAGGCATTGAAGGAAATGACGGCGATTCATGCCTGCATATTAAGGAATAATGACCCGACAGTCAGGCACTTTCTGTCGCAGCAAACGCTGCAAGGTTTGCTTGGCCTCTGGTTCGCCATGCACAAGACGGATCTCCTGCGGCTTTTTGCGCATGCGCGTGACAAAACGGACCAGCGAATCCTGATCCGCATGCGCGGAGTAGCCGTCTAGCGTATAAACGCCGGCATTGATCTTATAAAATCGGCCATCCAGCTCGACCTGACCATGCGCCGGGCCGTTTTGCTGAATCGTTCTGCCGGGCGTGCCCTCGGCCTGAAAGCCGGCGAGCAGAATGTCTGTTCGCGGGTCTTCGATCAGGGTTTTCAGATAATTGAGCATGCGACCGCCGCTGCACATGCCGCTGGCCGCCAGCACGATGCATGGATTGGCCGTGCGTTTTAAATAAGAAAGCGCATTCAGATGATCCTGATGGCTGTTGATGGTGGTTAATTGTTCAAACGACAGCGGACGGCGGCCTGCGCTGACCCTGGCGCGGGCCTCGGCGTCCCAGAAGGCTTTCAGCTTTCTGTAGGTCTGCGTGAATTTGTTGGCCAGCGGCGAATCGACAATGATTTCGATCTCGCCCCAGGCCAAGCCTTTCGCCACGAGCTCATTCCGGCTGTGATGAATGATGTCTTCAAGCTCATACAGCAACTCCTGTGTTCGCTCGATACTGAAGGACGGTATCAGGACCACACCGCTATTTTTCAGACAGCGCTTGATGTGCTGCTTCAGCAGGGCTTTTCGTTGCCGGCGATTGGCGTGCTTTCTGTCGCCATAAGTGCTTTCCAGCACCAGCACATCGGCCTGATAGGGCGACTTCGGTGCCGCCAGTAAAGGCGTGTAAGGGCCTCCCAGATCGCCGGAGAAGACAACGCGCTGCCTGGCGGACAGCGTCTCGGCATCGCATTCGATATAGGCCGAGCCCAGGATATGTCCGGCCGGTTTAAATCTGACCCGGAGCCTGGCGCTGCCGTCTCCCGCTAACGGAACCGTCTGCCAGCCGCCATAAGGCACGGCAACGATCTGGCTCTTCAGCACGTCCAGAAACTGACGCGCCAGCTCTCTATCAAGCGTCAGACCGACTTCCACGGCATCTTTCAGCACCAGGGGCAATAGCTCGGCCGTCAATTCGGAGCAATAAATCGGCCCTTGAAAACCCGCCGCCATTAAATAGGGAATCCGCCCGACATGATCGGCGTGGCAGTGCGTAACCAGCAACGCCCGCACGGACGCAATCGGAAAATCGATAGCCAGCCGGTGGTAATTGGCGCCGCCCGGCCAGGCTTCCAGGCCCTGGAATAAGCCGCAGTCGATCAGCACGGAATTGGCCTGGTCGATCTGCAACTCATGGCAGGAGCCCGTCACGCCGGTAACGGCGCCATGATGCAGGATTAACGGATAGGATGAGTAATTCATGCCGACTTTCGCATCTTGATATTAAGAAGCGATATTATGCAGGAATCAATTTTTCGGCGATATAGCGAACTTCTCCAATCCAGCCAAGCTGCAGCTTGACGCAACCTCAATGATAAAGCCTCAAACTACCTAGCCGCATAATGCGCGTGTAGGGTCGAATTCATTCGACCCGAAGCTGAAGCAGCACCAGCTATTTTTTATGGTCTGGTGCGCCTTCAATAATCTGCACACGCGGCGTGATGCCGCACACCAGCGTGTATGGAATGGTATCGGCGCATCGGGCGACTTCCTCAACAGCCAATCCCTCGCCCCACAGAGTCACCGCATCGCCGGGTTTTGCGTCCGGTTGAGTAGCCAGATCGACGGTAATCATGTCCATGGATACCCGACCGATCAGCGGCACGCGCTTGCCGTTGACCAGCACCGGCGTTCCGGGTTTGGCATAGCGCGGATAGCCGTCGCCGTAACCGATCGCCACCACGCCCAGCGTCGTGTTCTTCTTGCACATCCAGCCGCCGCCATAGCCGACGGTTTCGCCTTCCAGAACCGGCTTGACCGCGATCAGCCGCGAGTGCAGGCTCATGACCGGCTTGAGCCCCAATTTCTGCCCCGTGCTGTCGGGAAACGGGGAAATGCCATAAAGCATGACGCCAGGGCGCACCCAGTCAGCCAATGACTCCCGCCAGCCCAGGATGCCGGCCGAGTTGGCGATGCTGCGCTGGCCGGGCAGAGATGCCACGGTCTCATTGAACAGACGGATCTGTTTCAGCGTTTTATCGTCATTTTTATCGTCAGCACTGGCCAGATGCGTCGCCAGGTTAACCGGATGCCTGAGGATAGCGCAATGCTGCAAGCGCTCGTAGACAGCAATAATATCCTTGGCCTTAAAACCCAGCCGGTTCATGCCGGTGTCGATTTTCAGCCAGGCCGTCAGCGCTTCCTGCTCTTTTCGGTCTTCGAGGATGTCGAGTTGATAAAGGGAATGCAGCAGCGGTTCCAGCCGGTACTCCAGCAGATCGTCCACCTCTGAGGCGCGGGTAAAGCCTTCCAGAACGGCGATCCTGTTGCCGAATCCGGCCTTGCGCAGGCGAATGCCTTCGTCGACGCGCGCCACGGCAAAAGCATCGGCGCTTTGCAGGGCTTCGGCGATGCGCAGCACGCCGTGGCCATAACCGTTCGCCTTGACGACCGCCATGACCTTGGCGCCGGGCGCGCAGCTGCGCACTCTCGCCAGATTATGCTGAAACGCATCCAAATCAAGTACCGCGTAGGCTGCTGCTGTCATTCATACCCTCCCGGGTACAAGTTATCTATAGGGTTACTCATAATCGTCATCGCCATAGGGATTGCCGGCGAAGTTTTCAAAACGCGTGTACTGTCCGAGGAAGGTCAGCCTGACCGTGCCGATAGGTCCGTTACGCTGCTTGCCGATGATGATCTCGGCAATGCCTTTATCGGGGCTGTCCGGGTTGTAGACTTCATCGCGGTATACGAACACGATCAAGTCGGCGTCCTGCTCGATACCGCCCGACTCACGCAGATCCGACATCACCGGCCGCTTGTTCGGGCGCTGTTCCAGGTTACGGTTGAGCTGGGACAGGGCGATGACCGGCACTTCCAGTTCCTTGGCCAGAGCCTTGAGCCCTCGAGAGATATCGGAAATCTGCTGCACGCGGTTGTCGCCGCTGGCGGGCGATTGCATGAGCTGCAAATAGTCGATCACGATCAGGCCCAATGGCCCATGCTCGCGTACGAGCCGTCTGGCCCGGGAACGCACTTCGGTCGGCGTCAGGGCCGGCGTATCGTCGATGAACAGTTTGGTTTCCGCCAGCAGATTGATTGCGGAAGTCAGGCGCGGCCATTCGTCGTCATCGAGCTTTCCGGTTCTGACCTTGTGCTGGTCGATGCGGCCCAGGGACGACATCATACGCATGGCCAACGAGTCGCCGGGCATTTCCATACTGAACACGGCCACCGGCTTGTCGCCCTTGATGGCGATGTTCTCGGCCATGTTCATGGCAATCGTGGTCTTGCCCATCGACGGCCGGCCGGCCACGATGATCAGATCGGACGACTGCAGGCCCGACGTCATCTCATCGAAATCGGCAAAGCCGGTGCTGGCGCCGGTGATGTTGCCTTCCTGTTCGAATAGCGTTTCAATCTTGTCGACGGCTGTCGCCAACAAGTTCTTGATCGACTGAAAGCCGCCCTGCCCGCGCTGCTTTTGCTCGGCGATTTCGAAGACCTGGCGCTCGGCATTTTCGAGCAACTCGGCCGTATCGCGGCCTTCAGGGTTAAACGCCGAATCGGAAATGTTGGTGCCGACATGGATCAGCTGCCGCAATACCGAACGGTCTCTGACGATGTTGGCATAAGCGACGATATTGGCGGCGCTGGGCGTATCTCTGGCCAGCATGCCCAGATAGGCCAAACCGCCGGCGTTCTCCAGTTCGCCTATGGCATCCAATGCTTCGGATAGCGTAATGACGTCGAAAGGAATCTGTTTTTCGGCCAGCTGCGCGACGGCCCTGAAAATCAGCCGGTGGTCTTTCCTGTAAAAATCAGTCTCTACTATTTTATCCGCGACTGAATCCCAGGTTTGATTGTCCAACATCAATCCGCCCAGCACCGACTGCTCGGCCTGGATGGAATTAGGCGGGACTTTCAGGGCATCCAGAGCGTAATCACGGTCATAAGAATAATTTTCAGGCATAATCCTCAGCGTTAAAAATGTTAATCAAAGGTGCTTACTCAAGGACAGGCAGATCTGATAACTTCAGACCATGCGCGGGAAAAATAAAGAATAGCCAAAATAACGATAAGGTAGCGAGAGGGCTGATTGCCAGTGATAGCCTGTGTCATATCATTGAATTCCGACCTTTCCTTCTTTGAAGAAAGGGATATTATAGACCAGTTTGGCCTCATGCACTTACCGAATTATTTGCCGGAAACACTCTGCCTTCTTTGTTCATCGCCGGTCTTCAAGCCCATCCGCCGGCAAAATACGCAGAGTTTAAGGCTTGCCGCTTAAAATAGTTTTAATCGATTAGGGATCGTTACATGAGAGCCGGCGATGCCGGGGTTGCCGCCCGAACGGACGGCAGCCTCCACGGTCAATAGCTTCAGACCGATCCCGCCCAGGTAATCGCCATGCCCCACTCATTGCCGTTATTGCCCTATCAACCTTCAGACCTCGCCGACCGGCTATTGGCAGACGGACAACGAATTTTGCTGTGCGGAGAAACCGGCATCGGCAAATCCACGCTGACCGCCGAGCTGGCGCGCCTCATCGCCTCCCACGGACAGACCTGCTTCTGCATTGCTGCCGATCCCGGATCGCCCGGCTTCGGCCTGCCCGGCACCGTGTCTCTGGGACAATGGCAGGAGGCCGGCTGGCGCGTGCTGGCTTTTGAAGCCTTGTGTACGCTCGATGCGGGCCGTTTCCGCCTGCCGCTGATAACGGCCGTAAACAGGCTGATCAGTCAAGCGCCGCCCGGTTTGCTGCTGATCGATGCGCCGGGCGTGATCAGGGGCATCGCCGGTTCGGAGCTGCTGATAGGCATGGTCGAATTATTGAATATCGATACCGTACTGATGCTGGGGCGGCAGTCCAAACAGGTGCCGCTGCTGAACAAACTGCTGGCGCTGCCGGTTCGCGTCATCGCGGTTCATGCCCATCCCGAAGCCCGCCGGCCCGGCAAAAAGGCCCGGACGCGAAACAGAACCGGGACATGGCAGGCCTATCTCGATACCGCAAATGAAACAACGCTAAGCCTGTCCGACATCCGGCTGATCGGCGCTCCGCCGCCCGTTGACGTGCCCGATGCCTGGCCGGGCCGCCAATGCGCCTTCATCGAAGCCGACCGTACCGCGGCCATCGGCGAGATCGTCGCCCTGCAGGACGGGAAGCTCAATGTCCGGCTGCCTGCAGCCTCGGCAACAACCGATATTTTGCTGCTGCGCGATGCACGCACCGAAAAAAACGGCCTGCTCGGCAGCGCCGAACCGTTTTCGTCCAGCGCGCTGCAATACCTGCCGCCGACCGATGCCCTGCCTTATCCGACAGCCAACTACAGCGGCGGCCCACGCCCGGTTGCCAAACTGATCGGTGCCTATGCGGCGCTGGTCAATGGTGTCTTCGACGATCCGCTGCTGCATCTGCGGTTACGCCAGCAGCAACGGAGCCTGCTGTTCGACCTGGGCGATTCGGGCAGGCTGCCGGCCCGCATTGCCCATCAAATCAGCGATGTGTTCATCAGCCATGCCCATATCGATCATATCGGCGGCTTTCTCTGGCTTTTGCGCTCCCGCGTCGGCAGCTTTCCCGCCTGCCGGTTGTTTGGTCCGCCCGGCTTGATCGGCCACATTCAAGGGCTGATCAACGGATTTCTCTGGGACCGTATCGGTGATACCGGGCCGGTTTTCGAAATCGCCGAAGTGCATGGCGATCAGTTGAGGCGGGCGCGCATTCAGGCCGGTTTTCAAGACCGTGAAGACTTGCCGGAAATCCGCATCACTGACGGCCTGCTCGTGGACGATCCGCTGTTCAGCGTCCGCACGATCACGCTTGATCACGGCACGCCGGTGCAGGCATATGCCTTTGAGAGCAAGGCCAGACTCAATGTGGACCAGACCGCTCTGAAAGCGCATGGACTGAGCGCCGGCCCCTGGCTTAACCGGCTCAAGCAATGCCTGGCCGAAGGCGATAAAGAGGAACAGATCCTATTGCCCGACCATACCCACCGGAAGGCGGCAGAGCTCGGTGCCCGGTTCGTGACTGTCGCGCCCGGCGAAAAGCTGGTTTACGCGACCGATCTGGCCGACACGGAAGCCAATCGAAGCGCCTTGATCGCCTTGGCCCGCAATGCCGACATCTTGTTCTGCGAATCCACTTTTCTCGAAGCCGACCGCGAACAGGCGCGCAGGACCGGCCATCTGACGACGCAGGCCTGCGGACGGATCGCAAGCGCCGCCGATGTCCGGCAACTGGTGCCCTTCCATTTTTCCAGGCGTTACGAAACCAGCCCTGAAGCGGTTTACCTGGAACTGACCGCCGCTTGCTCGCGTGTCGTCATGCCGCCGAAGGACAGCCTGCAAGACATCCGTAAAGAGATTTGAAAATGATCAGAACATACGCAAGCCTGTGGGGGCGACTTCGCCTAAAGCGCCTACTGTTGGTAGTCGCCTTGTATTAAACTACCAACAGTAGGCGACTGAAATCGCCCCCACAGTTAAATCAATTCTGATGTTTTTCTTCGTGTTTTTGATGGCTTTCGTGGTAAAAGCTCCTTATTTATTGCATAACATCAATAAGTGACTGCTTTTGAAACCCATGACTTTTAAATCCCCCAATCCACAAG
>CAYPJI010000105.1:0-7439 GCA_964411045.1 uncultured Methylobacter sp.
CCTTTATTGTCACATCGGGCACATTGACGTTCAGGATGGTATCCTGCGGCAAAGGAGACTTGATCAGTTGCTGCAACAACACCACAGCCACATGCGCGGCTGTTTCAAAATGGGTCGGATTGCTTGATGCCAGAGAGATGGCGATGGCGGGAAGCCCCAGAAAGCGGCCTTCAGTTGCGGCTGCGACGGTTCCGGAATACAGCACATCATCGCCCAGATTTGAGCCGTGATTGATGCCGGCAAAAACCATGTCGGGCTCATGTTCCAAAAATCCCGTGACAGCCAAGTGCACGCAATCGGTCGGCGTGCCATCCACTCGAACGAAGCCGTTTTCAGCGACGGCCATCCGCAAAGGCCTTTCCAGTGTCAAGGAATTGCTTGCAGCGCTGCGGTTCCTGTCCGGTGCAACCACTGATAAATCGGCATGTTCGCGCAATGCACCCGCCAGCGCACAGAGCCCTTCAGCCAAGTACCCGTCATCATTACTTAACAAAATGTGCATTATCAGTCGCCCTGAAGCAAAATAAGCTATAGAATTTCACATCTTAGCAACAATACTCTTCAAAATCAGCTTTCGTGGTAAAAAAAAATCTCACTCCAGAAGACAGCCATTTATTTCGCCAGACGGTCGGAAAGGTAACGACTGTAAAGGACGATAAGGTACTGTTTACAGAAGATAAAAAACCCAAGCCTTTTCCCAAACCGGCCTCTGTCGATATGGAGGCCTATTTAATCGATAAGGCTGAAATAGATCTTGAAAGCGTCAGTCTTGAAGACACAATGAGCTTTCTTTCGCCGGGCCTGCAAAAAAATGTCCTAAAGAAACTGCGCCGCGGCTATTTCGGCCTCGACGCCGAAATCGACCTGCACGGGCTAAGCAGCAATGAAGCCAAGCGCCAGTTGCTCAGATTCCTGCACATGTGCGTAGAAGACGGCTGCCGCTGCGTCCATATCGTGCACGGCAAGGGCTATCGCTCGCCCGACAACCACCCTGTTCTGAAAAACAACCTTAACCTATGGCTCAGGCAGCACAAGGACGTTCAGGCCTTTTGCTCGGCGCCGCCCAAAGACGGCGGCGCCGGCGCGGTTTTTGTGCTATTGCACGTCGCCGAGAAATACCGGAACGATAACGAGTTATTTTAATCCACGGTCCATTGCACAAGGCCGCTATAGGCCGTGCCGATGACCAGCACGCCGAACACGATCCTGTACCAGGCAAACGCAGTAAAATCATGATGGCTGATATAGCGAAGCAAGGCGCGCACGGCTAACAAAGCGCTGAAAAAAGCCGCGACCAAACCGATGGCAAATACAGGCAAGTCTGTGCTGTGCAGCAATTCGCGGTGCTTATATAAATCGTAAATGCTGGCGATAATTAAGGTCGGTATGGCCAGGAAGAAAGAAAACTCAGTCGACGCCTTACGCGACAAACCGAATAATAAACCTCCGATAATCGTCGACCCGGAGCGGGACGTGCCAGGAATCAGTGCCAGGGCCTGCGCAAAGCCGAGTTTTAACGCATCCATTGCGGTTAAATCCTCAACTTCATGGATGCGGATCTTATGCTCTCTTTTTTCGGCCCAGAAAATGATGAAGGCACCGATAATGAAGGCCGACGCGACAGGAATCGGTTTGAACAGATGCGCTTTAATCAGGCTGCCGAATAACAAGCCCAGGATCGCCAGCGGCAAGAAGGCAATCGCCAGATTGGCAGTGAATTTGAGTGCCTCGGGTTGCCATTTCAACAATCCTGAGACAGTCGCGCTAATCTTGACCCGGTATTCCCAGCAGATCGCCAGAATAGCACCTGTCTGAATCACAATTTCAAAAACCTTGCCGGTTTCGTCGTTAAAACTCAGCAAATCGCCGACCAGGATCAAATGCCCGGTGCTGGAGATAGGCAGAAATTCGGTCAGTCCTTCGACGACGCCCAGAATGAAAGCTTTTAAAGCGAGTATTAAATCCATTGTTGTCTCTTCGTTTATACTTCTTCAATAATTTCGCGTAATACCGCCGTCGCGTAACTGCCGGCCGGTAAGGTAAAACTCAGCGCCAATGCCTGGTCATTGATAAGCTGCCATTGCAGATTCCGGACGTTCACCCGTAGCGCGCGCCGGTCGCTCTCCACATCGGCATTGACCAGGCCCTGAGCCAGATCTTCGTACTTGCCGGCAATGGCTTGCTCAACCGCCAGGGCATCGGCCGATACACCCGGCTCGCCTTTGCCCCACAATGCACCGGTCGGGTGTATTTCTTTCGCCTGCAGCCGCCGGATGATGTCCTGATCGGGCTGATCCGATTTGAAACAGCTATGCGACCGGTCAAACATATAAGTATCGCCGGCAATCGCCTGATCCCAGATTTGCTGCGTGATTCGACAGGCCAGAATCTGATTGAAAAGATAAGAGCGAGCCGCCGATAAATAGATGCTGCGTTGCTCGCGCTTGACTTTCATGCCCTGAAACAACGCCAGAGCCTTGCTGACATTGCGGCCTTCATGGCCGAAACGCTGGGGGCCGAAATAATTGGCGATGCCGCCCGCTTTGATGGCTTCCAGCCGGGCCAGGGTTTGTTCCTGATCGCCCTGCCATTCCCGCACGACGATTTTGAAACTGTTGCCGGACAGAACGCCGCGCTTTAATTTTTTGGCATGGCGGACTGCTTCAAGAACCTTGACATTATCCGATTCAAACTGTGCCCAGTCGGGATCTTCCTTGCCCGGCAGCCAGACGCTGAACCACTGCGTCGTGACGGCGTGCCGGTCTTTCAGGCCGGCATAGCTGACATCGCGCTGCCTGACATTGGCGAACCGGGCCAATTGCCTGGCTACGTAGTCGGTGTTTTCATCCTTTTTTTCTATGCGCAGAAACACATGCTCGCCGGCGCCAGCCGGCTCAAAGGACAGATGTTCGTCGACGATAAAGTCTTCCGGTACTGTACGGATTTTGCCGCGGCCGGCAGGCCCGCCGTAAACACAGGGCCACTCAGGTATTTCGATTAATTGCGTCAAATTCGGCTCGGCTTAGTAATAAGGCTTGGTAGCGGCATGCGCCATGAGTGTTATTTTTTTATCAAGACGACCGCCTGAACGGCTATGCCTTCTTTGCGGCCTTCGAAGCCGAGCTTTTCCGTCGTGGTCGCCTTGACATTGACGCAATCGACGTCGACTTTCAGGTCATCGGCGATATTGCGGCACATCGCGCTGATATGGGGTGCCATTTTCGGCGCCTGAGCAATAATCGTGATATCGGCGTTGATCAGGCTGTAGCCTTTTTCCTGCACAATGCGGTAAACATGGCGCAGCAGCACGCGGCTGTCGGCGCCTTTGAACTCCGGGTCGGTATCGGGAAAGTGCTTGCCGATGTCGCCCAGCGCCGCCGCGCCCAGCAGGGCATCGCTTAAGGCATGCAGCACGACATCGCCGTCGGAATGCGCTTCCAGGCCTTTTTCATACTCTATATTTACGCCGCCTAAAATGATGTATTCGCCTTCTTTAAAGCGATGCACATCGTAACCTTGTCCAACTCTGATCATTGTTGTTCCAAATAAAATTGTGCTAAAGGTAAATCTTCGGGCCGCGTGATCTTGATATTGTCGGGGCGGCCTTCGACGATTTTCGGCTGCCGCCCTTTCAATTCCAGCGCGCTGGCTTCATCGGTAATGTCCGGATTGCCTTCGGCTTCTTCCAGGGCGGTTTTTAATGTGCCGTAGCGGAACATTTGCGGCGTCAGCGCTCGCCAGATATGGTTCCTGTTCAGCGTGCCGGCAATTCGGCCGTCCTGTACATTTTTCAAAGTATCGTGCGAAGATAAGGCCAGTATGCCGCCCACGTCGTCATGGATCAGGCAGGCAATCAAGTGATGAATATCGGAAGCGGCGATGCAAGGCCGGGCCGCATCGTGCACCAGAACCCAATCATCATCCGAGGCTTTACCGCTTATGGCTTTCAATGCCGAAAGCACTGAATCAGCGCGCTCTTTGCCGCCGGCCGCGGTCAGAATCTTTTCATGCTGCGCTATCGGCAATTGCGGCCAATAAGGATCGTCACTGGAGATGGCAACGGCAATAGCTTCAAAGACACCGGCTTGCAGCAATCGCGATAGCGTTTGCTCAATCACGGTTTTGCCGGCCAGTTCAAGGTATTGCTTGGGCCTGTCCGCCTGCATGCGCTTGCCGACGCCGGCCGCAGGCACAATGCCCCAGAATTTTGTGGATTCGGTCATTTATTACTAGTCAAACGATAGGATTTATCCAGGCCGGGCCCTGTTCAAGCCCGCTACTATAATCCGATTATTATTCCAAAACCTGGAAGAACGTCTCATCTTCTCTAATCATCCCTAGCTCATAGCGGGCTCTTTCCTCTATGGCGGCCTGCCCTTTTCTCAAGTCCAGCACCTCGGCATAAAGCGCTTCGTTGCGCGCCTTTTTCTCCTCCACTTGTTCCTTCAGCTCGTCAAGACGCTGCTGGTACGCGTGAATTTCCCGAATGCCGCCATCGCCATACCATAAACGGTATTGGAGATGAATGGTCAGCAAGATGATAATTACGATAAGACTTTTGATTGGCTCACCCTCGGAACGGAGCGGGCGGCTGTCAGCCGCCCTGTATCATTCCAGAATCCAGCTGAATTACAGCATTTTGAATGCGCTGCGGCCAGCGTATTTGGCCAGGCTGCCCAATTCATCCTCGATTTTCATCAGACGATTGTATTTGGCCACTCGATCGGAACGGCTCAAAGAGCCGGTCTTGATTTGTCCGGTGCCGGTCGCCACAGCCAGATCGGCAATCGTGGTGTCTTCGGTTTCTCCGGAACGGTGCGAGACAACCGCCGAGTAACCGCCGGCCTGCGCCATGTTGATCGCGTCCAGCGTTTCCGACAGCGTGCCGATCTGATTGAGCTTGATCAGGATGGAATTGGCGATGTTTTTATCAATCCCTTCTCTCAGGATGGCGGGGTTAGTCACGAACAGGTCATCGCCGACCAGCTGGATCTGGTTGCCTAATTTTTCGGTCAGCATTTTCCAGCCGGCCCAGTCGTTTTGATCCAGGCCGTCTTCGATCGAGATAATCGGGTATTTTTTGACCCAATCCATAAAAAAGTCGGCCATTTGGGCTGAATCGAAGCTTTTGCCTTCCGCCGACAATTCATAACGGCCGTTTTTGAAATATTCGGAGCTGGCCGCATCCAGGCCCAGGCAGATATCAACGCCCGGTTTGTAACCGGCCTTCTCTATGGCCTCGATAATGACGGCAATCGCCTCTTCGTTGGAACTGAGGTTCGGCGCAAATCCGCCTTCGTCGCCGACCGTTGTGGCCAAGCCTTTAGCCGTCAATACTTTTTTCAGATTATGGAACACTTCGGCGCCATAACGGATCGCTTCACGGAAGGAAGGCGCGCCCACCGGCAAAATCATGAATTCCTGCAGATCGACGCTGTTGTCGGCATGCGAGCCGCCATTGATGATGTTCATCATCGGCACCGGCATGATGAACTCGCCGCTCTTGTTCAGATGGCGGTATAAAGGCACGCCGGCTTCCATGGCTGCTGCATGAGCGGCCGCCATGGAGACGGACAAAATGGCGTTGGCGCCTAAACGGCCTTTATTATCGGTGCCGTCCAGTTCAAGCATTTTTTGATCGATGCCGGCCTGGTCGTCCGCATCCATGCCGATAATCGCGGCACGAATTTCATCGTTGACGTTGGCTACGGCGTTCAATACGCCTTTGCCCAGATAACGGCTTTTATCGCCGTCGCGCAGTTCTATCGCTTCGCGCTCACCCGTTGATGCGCCGGAAGGCACCATGGCACTGCCTATCGCGCCGGAAGCTAAAACAACATCCGCTTCGACAGTTGGATTGCCTCGCGAATCAAGAATTTCTCTAGCGCGAATATCGACTATTTTGGCCATGCTGATGACTCCTTTATTGTTATAAGGTTGTTTCTATGAGATGAGTGGATTTAACGGCCCGATCGATCGTGGCTAAGGTTTCCAGCAGTTCCTTCATCCTGCGCAGCGGCCAGGAATTCGGGCCATCGCTCAAGGCTTCCGCCGGACTTGGATGCGTCTCCATGAACAGCCCGGCAATGCCGACCGCCATGGCCGCTCTTGCCAGCACCGGCACAAATTCGCGCTGGCCGCCCGAAGACGTGCCCTGCCCGCCCGGCAACTGCACTGAGTGCGTCGCGTCGTAAACGACCGGACAACCGGTGTCTCTCATGACCGCCAATGAGCGCATGTCGGACACCAGATTGTTGTAGCCGAACGACACGCCGCGCTCGCAGACCATGATCTGCTGGTTGCCTGTCGCCTTGGCTTTATTGGCGACATGGATCATGTCCCAGGGGGCCAGAAACTGGCCTTTCTTGATATTGACAGGAATGCCTTGTCTTGCCACGTCCTGAATGAAATTGGTCTGCCGGCACAAAAAGGCCGGCGTCTGCATGACATCGACAACCGATGCCACTTCCGCCAGCGGCGTGTCTTCATGCACATCGGTCAATACCGGCACGCGGATCTGCTGTTTGACCTTTTCCAGGATTTTCAGCCCACGCTCCACGCCGGGCCCGCGATAACTTTCATGCGAAGAGCGGTTGGCCTTGTCAAAGGATGACTTGTAAATGAACGGAATGTTCAATGCCGACGTGATCTCCTTGAGATAACCCGCCGTATCCAGCGCCATTTGCTCGCTCTCGATGACACAGGTGCCGGCGATCAGAAAGAAAGGCTGATCGAGGCCGGCTTCAAAATGGCACAGCTTCATTATAGCGTTCCCTTTTTGTGTTTGGATGCGGCAACGACGAATCCTGAAAACAATGGATGACCTTTTCTCGGCGTTGAAGTGAATTCAGGATGGAACTGACAAGCCAGGAACCATGGATGATCAGGGATTTCAATGACTTCCACCAGACGGCCGTCGACCGATTTGCCCGAAAAGCGCATGCCGGCTTTCTCGAGTTTTTCAACATACTGATTGTTAAACTCATAGCGATGGCGATGCCTTTCGGTAATGACGTCTTTCTGATAGAGCTGGAAAGCCAGCGAATCAGACTGCAGCAGACATTGCTGGCCGCCCAGACGCATGGTGCCGCCTAAATCGGAGTTTTCGTCGCGCGTTTCGATCTGGCCGCTTTCAGCCATCCATTCGGTGATCAGACCGATGACCGGATGCGGTGATTTCGGCAGGAACTCCGTGCTATGCGCGCCTTCAAGGCCGGCTACATCACGCGCATACTCGATCACGGCAACCTGCATGCCCAGACAAATGCCCAGGTAAGGGATCTTGTTTTCGCGTGCGAATCTGACTGTGGCGATTTTGCCTTCCACGCCGCGCTCGCCGAAACCGCCCGGCACCAAAATCGCATCGACATTTTTCAGCCGCGATACGCCTTCGTCCTCGATGATTTCGGAATCGATGTAATGGATGTTGACTTTATGGC
>CAYPJI010000106.1:0-4482 GCA_964411045.1 uncultured Methylobacter sp.
CTTGCCTCTTAGTGATTTCTTAGATGTATTGTTAGTGCATAGGGGTTAAGCCATGGCATCGCAGCTATTAGCGCCAGCGCAATCATCAGCAGCCCGACAATCTGCTTGAAATATTGCATTCTGGATAACCTTGCTAATATACCGGTCATTATACCCACTCCCATTACGGCAGGTAAAGTGCCCAATCCGAAACTCAGCATTGTCAGGGAACTTTTAGCAATATCGCCGGTCGTCGCTGCCAGCGCCAGCCCGGAATAGACCAGCCCGCAGGGCAGCCAGCCCCAGACCATGCCGAAAAAAAAGGCTTGAGTGCGGTTCTTTACCGGGATGAGCCTGCGGCCAAACGGTTCTATTTTTTTCCAGAGATAGGTTCCGGCTTTTTCGATATAAGCGAAACGGGGAAACCAGCCCGCAATATAAAGCCCCGCGCCAGTCATGACGGCAGCAGACATTAATTGCAGCACTCTGTGCCCCTCACCATGGCTGAGCGGCATGGTGAGTATCATCTCTACAATGCCGGCTAGCGCACCGGCTATTGTGTAACTGAGGATGCGCCCAAGGTTGTAATTAAATACAAACGGAAAAAGGCGCGTCTTTTTGCTGCGGATTTCAGGGCTGAGACTTAGCGTCAGCGTGCCGATAATTGAGCCGCACATGCCTATGCAGTGCATGCTGCTGAACAGGCCCATCGTAAAAGCGACTAAATAAGAAGCATTAAAAGCAAGATCAAATTCCATAACCGATCAACAATACCATAGGGATGGATATACACAAATAGTCAGCATTCAAAAATTGTTTTTACAAGTCGGTTAATTCAAAGGTGATACAGCGGAGCGATTGGAATCAGGTCCGGACTGTCGCGCGGCTTTGCCGTTCTTTTTATGCCTTATTGAATTGAAATGCATCGTTGGCGGGAAGGCTATTCAGGTTGCTGGAACTGGGCAAGGATTTGGTCCTGAATCTTCTCGGCCATGGCTTTGCGATTCTCGGCGTCGCGTATGGGCCGGCCAACGACGATATAATCGGCTCCATTCCGGAACGCATCTTCCACACTCACCACGCGCTTCTGGTCGTCTTCAACCCGGTTGTCGACCGGCCGGATGCCCGGCGTAATGATCAGCAGGCGATGGTCCAGCTCTGTTCTAAGCATGGGCGCTTCCAGCCCTGACGAAACAATGCCGTCACAGCCGATCTGCAAAGCCCGTTTGGCGCGCGACAATACCAGATCCCTGACATCGCATTTAAAGCCCAGATCATCCAGATCGCCTCTGTCCAGGCTGGTCAGGGCCGTGACCGCCAGCACTTTGAGATCGCCTTTTTCCTTGGCGGCTGCCTCCATGATGGCATCGTTGCCGTGAATGGTTGCCAGATCCACGCCCTTGCTGCTCAGTGCTCTGATAGCGCGGCCAACCGTGGCCGGCACATCGAAGAACTTCAGATCAACGAACACTTTCTTATTGCGTTGCTTTAGCCATTCGATAAAACCAAAATAATCGCCGGACATGAACAGTTCCATGCCGACCTTGTAGAAAATCACCGAATCGCCGAGTTCTTCCACGATAGCTTGCGCCTCGGGTATGCTGGGCACGTCCAGCGCCATGATCAGGCGTTCGCGGACAGGGATAGGCTTGGTTGAAAGGAATGTGGTCATAGGTTCAAGGCTCGTAAAAGGCGCAAGATAATATAAAAGGGCGACTGACTGGCCGGCCGGTTAGTCGGACTATATTACCGGAACTTGTTTTGGCGGGGAATGTTAAAATTGGCGAAAACAATAATTGGCGGACTATGAATTCGACACTGATACAAATGACCTTGCTGATCGCCTGCGGTGCCGGGTGGCGCATCATAAAGCCTGCCGGGATGCTGGCAGATCAGATCAGACCGGCATTGACCATGGTTGTTTATTATTTATTACTGCCGGCCATGGTTCTGGAAGTGTTGTGGTCGGCCGATATTGGCGTGCATTCACTGCAATATACGCTGCTCGGAACAAGCAGCATTGTTTTTGCCATGGCCAGTATCTGGCTTATCGGACGCGTATTTAAATTCGAGGACAAGCGCCTGGGCGCGATGATACTGGCGGCGGCCTTCCCGAATGTGACGTATCTGGGCCTGCCGGTGCTGGAGCAAACGTTCGGCAGTTGGGCGCGATCGGTTGCTATACAGGTCGATTTGTTCGCAACGGCGCCGATGCTGTTTACCATAGGGATCATGGTCGTGCGCCATTATGGAGAAGATCATGCCGAAAGCCAGAAGTCGGTGTTGTCCTTTCTGAACGCGCCGCCATTCTGGGCCGCCGCTGTCGCCGTCGGCTTGAATCTTAACGGCGTGATCGCGCCGGCTTGGCTGACTGGCGTGCTGCAGAAACTGTCCGCAGCGGTCGTGCCGTTGATGCTGTTCTCGCTGGGTTTGGCGTTAAGCTGGAGAGCCGTAACCGTACGTAATATTCCTTATGTGACGCCGGTGATTCTGATAAAAATGATGCTGATGCCGTTGTTTGCGGTCGTTCTGATCAGTCACTTGAATATGGCAGAGAGTTACAGAGCGCCTGCCGTTCTGGAAATGGCCATGCCGAGCATGGTGTTGGGCATCGTATTCTGTGACCGTTACCGCCTGGACAGTTCGTTGTACGCGATGGTCGTTACCCTGACGACGGCCTTAAGCCTGTTGTCATTGCCATTCTGGCACAGTCAGTTGATGGCCGGTTGAGGGAAGGGCATGAATCCAATCCTGGAAATCTTCTCACAAGGCGAAGAAATTGTGACTGGGCAGACGGTCGATACGAATGCGGCCTGGCTGTCGCAACAGACCGTACAGATGGGTTTTACCATAACGCGGCACACAGCCGTAGGCGATAATCTCAATAAGCTGATCGTGCTGCTGCGTGAAATTGCGCTACGGGCAGACTGCTGTATCTGTACCGGAGGGCTCGGGCCCACCAGTGACGATCTGACCGCCGAAGCGGTAGCCAAAGCGTTTGGCCTGATGCTGGAATTCGACGAGATTGCCTTTGCGCAAATCAAACGGTTTTTTGACAACAGAAAGCGGCCGATGCCCGAAACGAACCGGAAACAGGCCATGCTGCCGGCAGGGGCTGAACGCATTGATAACGAGTGGGGCACGGCGCCGGGCTTCTCTTTACTGCATGGCCGCTGCTGGTTTGCGTTTTTGCCGGGCGTGCCGTATGAAATGCGCCATTTGTTCCTGGAAAAAGTCAGACCGGCGCTGGCGGACCGGTTTGCCTTGCTGCCCGGCCGGCTTATTACGATCAGAACAATAGGCATCGGGGAGTCGGACATTCAGCAGCGTATAGCCGCGATCACTATCCCTGGCCAGGTGCAACTGGGCTTTCGCGCCGGCATCGACGACGTCCAGACCAAATTATTGTTTCCTTACGGTTATCCGGAAACCGAAATGGCCTCGTTAGTGTCCAATATCACTGAACAATTAGGCCATGCGGTTTTTGGAATTGACGGCTTGACCGAAGCTTCAGGCGATCTGGTGGCCGTCATAGACCGGCTGATGCAGGCCGGCAAGTACAGGTTGACTGCGATAGAAACAGCCAGTCAGGGTTTGCTGGCGGCCAAATGTATCGGTATGCCCTGGCTGCTTGGCACGCTTTTCGACCGGTCGCTGGACAGCCTGGGGCAACGATTTGCCGTGCCTGTCAATCGGGATGACCTGATGGCGACGGCGGAAAAAATCGCTGTCGCCGCGCAAAAGTCCACCGGAGCAGATTTTGCCCTGGTCCAGCTTTATGCCGGCGATGACGACACATTTCACGATAAAGATCAGCCCATTGTTTTGTATAATGCGTTGCTGACCGCAGACGGATTTCATCAATCAACACAGACAGTGGCCGGGCCCATCCGGCGCAAGCAAAACCAGGCCGCGTTGCTGGCGCTGGATTTATTACGACGCAATTTACAACATCAAGAAATTTAACATGCCTTTACTACGATTAACCAATATCTCCATCGCCTACGGCACCCATGCGCTGTTAGAAAATGCCGATTTCCAGCTGGATGCCGGAGAAAGAGTGGGCTTGTTAGGCCGCAACGGAGAAGGCAAGTCCACGTTGATGAAAATCATCGCCGGCAATGTCCATGCCGATCATGGCGAGATCTGGCGCCAGCCCGAACTGAAACTGGCCTGGCTGGAGCAAGCGCCCGAACTGCCCGACGATGCGACGATCTACGACGCCGTGGCCGGTGGGCTAGGCGAGCTGGGGCAGTGGATCACGCGTTACCATACGCTGTCGTCGTCGATGGCCCATGACGATGACAAAGCGCTGCAGGAACTGGGCGATCTCCAGCACAAACTGGAGGCGCATAACGGTTGGCATTTTCAACAGCGCGTCGAAACCACCTTAAGCAAGCTGGACTTGCCCGGCGAGCTGAAAATCAACGGCCTGTCCGGCGGCTGGAAACGGCGCGTCGCTTTGGCCCGTGCATTGGTCATAGAACCCGAAGTGTTGTTGCT
>CAYPJI010000106.1:4492-7339 GCA_964411045.1 uncultured Methylobacter sp.
GTTGCTGGACGAGCCGACCAACCATCTGGATTTTGAAAGCATCCTGTGGCTGGAAGAGCAGATCCTGAATTTTCAGGGCGCCGTGCTATTCGTCACGCACGATCGGTCTTTCCTGCAAAAACTGGCGACCCGCATCATCGATCTGGACCGAGGCAATCTGGCCTCCTGGCAGGGCAATTACGACGATTACCTGCGCCGCAAGGCAGCCGCGCTGGAAGACGAGGCCAACCAGAATGCCGAATTCGATAAAAAGCTGGCCGAGGAAGAAGTCTGGATCAGACAGGGCGTCAAAGCCCGGCGTACGCGCAATGAAGGCCGGGTCAGGGCATTGGAGCGCTTGCGCAATGAGCGCGCCCAGCGCCGCAACGCGCAGGGTACCAGCAAGCTGGCGCTGGAGCGCGGCGATGCGTCCGGCAAAAAAGTGATTGAAGTCAACGACATCAGTTTCGCTTACCAGGACAGACAAATCATCTCGCATTTTTCCACGCTGATTCAGCGCGGCGACAAAATCGGCCTGATCGGCCCCAATGGCGCCGGCAAATCCACGCTGCTGAAACTGCTGCTGAAACAACTGGAGCCCGACAGCGGCACCGTCGAGCAGGGTACCCGGCTCGAAACCGCCTATTTTGATCAGTTGCGTGATCAGCTCGATCCCGAGATGACTGTCGCCGACACGGTCGCCGACGGCAACGATTTCGTCGAGATTGCCGGCAGCAAACGGCATGTCATGTCCTATCTGGCCGATTTCCTGTTTGCGCCGGCTCGAGCCCGCTCGCCGGTCAAGAGCCTGTCGGGCGGTGAAAAAAACCGCCTGTTGCTGGCGCGCCTGTTCACGAAACCCGCCAACCTGATTGTCATGGACGAGCCGACCAATGACCTGGATCTGGAAACGCTGGAATTGCTGGAAGAAAAGCTGGTCAACTATGACGGCACCTTGCTGCTGGTCAGCCATGACCGGGCGTTTCTGGACAACGTCGTGACCAGCGTGTTTGTGCTCGACGGCACCGGCCGCGTCGACGAATTCGTCGGCGGCTATACCGACTGGATGAATCACTGCCAACAGACAAAACAGGCCGAAGCGGCTAAAAAGGCATCGTCTGTCAAGCAGGAAAAGCCGGCCGCGAATACCGCCGAGCGCCCCGCAGCGAAGAAAAAGCTCAGCTACAAGGAGCAGCAGGAGCTGGACAGATTGCCGGGCCTGATCGATGAACTGGAAGCAAGGCAGGCGGAACTGAATCAGCAAATCAACGACGCCGATTTTTACAAAAACGACAAGGAAACCATTGCCAAGGCATTGTCTGAACTCGAAAAAACAACGGCGCAGCTGGCGCAGGTTTACGAAAGATGGGATGAACTGGAAGCGCTGGCCGGATAAAAAGTCGTTGCAACAAAACGCAATCTCGATTATCCTTGCCGGCTTCCCAGCCTCTTGGGAAAAAGATAGCAGGAGAGATGGCCGAGCGGTCGAAGGCGCACGCCTGGAAAGTGTGTATACGGCAACGTATCGAGGGTTCGAATCCCTCTCTCTCCGCCAACTATCGATTCATTAAGATTCAAACAGATTCAGGTGGGATACGGTGAGGCACGAACCGCATCCTTCCGCGCTCAAACTCTAATTTATCAGTATTCCTACTTATAGAAATCCGACCAGAACTATATACAATTGCCGCCTACATAAGAAATCTAGCTTGGCTCAATATCAATAAATAAACATCGCATCAAGTCAAGCCGCCCTTTGCACTAGCGCTCCGCTAGAAGCCGCTTATTTTAGTAGTTAGCCAGTGGTAACGAGAAGAGACGATGTCTTGGATTGCCTGAGTTTCAGGATATTGGTGTAAAACGCTTCGTTTTATGCCTTTCTATCTCATGGAGGAGGCAATTTGTTTCACTTGTATCAACTTAACTTAAGAGGAAAAAAGCAATGAACAAACGTATTAGTTTCGTCCCTGCATTAGCCCTTGGTATGGTTGTGTTATCAGTTCCCACCCTAGCGACTGCGGTGACGACTATCGATGTGATAGATGAAGCTCGCCTTGTCGGGAGGGCCGCCGTCATGTCAGTTGAGATCACTTGTGATTTGGGTGCCGATAGTTTCCTCGCTGGCACAACTGGGATAATCATTCAACGTACTAGGTCCAATGTTACTATTGGAAGTGGTGATTTGGATCAGACACCAATAGATTGCGATGGTACACCTCAGACATTCCAAATCGCCGTATCAAGCGCCAGATTCCGTCCAGGTCCGGCCACCGCGCAAGCGTCTACCATCGTCTGCAATCGCACCCCTTTCACTTGCGAGTCCGCACAAGACTCAGAAGAGATACAACTTGTTGAATAATTAGGATAACTAGGGAAGGGGAGATAGCGATATCTCCTCTTTTCAACTGTTGCTTAATTATGAGCTTGCCGCAAGTGCAGTTACCTGCTTCAGCATCTAGCCGAGTCTCGCATCTATATTCAAGTTTCTTCCAGTTCCACCCAGTCAATCTGTTTTTCAACGATTGTGCTCAACTCCTGCTGACCCAGCGATTCGACCATCTTCAGTTCCGAGCTTATCTGCTCCAACTGTTCCAGATGCGCCACCAGCTCAAATAGATCGGTTTGATTTGTATTTTTCTTACGTTTCCTCATGTTTCTTCGCATCAGCACCCGGTGTAGTATCAGGGTCGTAATCTTACTGCCAAATCGCTTTTGAGATAAGGGCAAAGATCAGACAAGTTTAATTGATCATTCTAAATTTCAAACAGGCAGGACTTACGCAGTGTGCCTATTCAACCACTGAAACAAGCGGTTTTAAAACCTGTGAGAGCGGCTTGGGCCGTCCATTCAGATAAAAGGCGACTGCCA
>CAYPJI010000107.1:0-4880 GCA_964411045.1 uncultured Methylobacter sp.
ACAACTTTCCGAGTCGGTGCTTGCAGCATGACTCACAACTAATGGCCTCCGGGAAAACCGGGGCGGTTCAGTTCCTGTCCAATAAAACGGTGGTTAATAGGGATGATCAAACTGCACACCTAACGTATACATAGCCATAAAAAAACATCTACAACCGCGTTTTTCTGCAGAGAATTATTCTCACTTACTATAATATAACCATCAGTATGTGATGTGGATGAAAGCATATGAGAGTTTTGTTTAATTCCCGGTTCAATTACGGGTAAATCTGATTGAATTGAATATTTCAATTTCACACTCATTAATTTTGTCCGATCGCCTGTGTTTTTTATCTCAGATTGAATGACAGCCTTTTTCACAGGCCATTCAAATTTTCTACCCGACAAATAATTTACTAATGGGTTCACGTAATGTTTGAAACACAGGTAAGCTGAAACAGGATTCCCGGGCAACGCCATAAGCAGAGTATTTTTTTTCCTGGCAAAAAACATCGGTTTACCCGGTTTTTGTCTGACTTTCCAAAACAACTCATTAAAACCGCATTCAAGTGCCATATCACGCACATGATCATGTTCGCCCATAGAAACGCCGCCTGAAGTAATGATAAGATCACTTCGGCAAACTGCATTTAATAAAACCTCTTTTGTTAATTGAGGATCATCTTTTACATGAATTACTTGCCCAAGTTCCCCGTTTGCTTCAATGACAGCAGCTCTTAACATAGGGGTGTTGGAATCTCTAAGTTGATGACTCTCTACTGTTTGGTCAAAAGGAACCAGTTCGCTACCAGTTGTAATAATAGTCACTGTTGCTTTTCGGTATACTTTAACTTCTGTTATACCAAGAGAAGTTATTAATGCAAGTTGGCTCGATCCAATGACAGTTCCCGGTTGTAATAACTCTGCGCCCTCCTTAAACTCTTCTCCTGCAAACCGTACATGTTGGTGTTTCTTGTTAGCTGCTAAAATTTTTACCTTATTGCCACTTACTTCACATTGTTCAATGGGAATAATAGTATCCAGGTCTTCAGGAACAATTGCGCCAGTGCTGATTCGATAAGCAGAATGAGGCACTATTTTTTCTCCAACCGGAAAACCTGCGCTGCTTTCTCCTGCAATAGGTAGTACGACGGGATTATTTTCTTTTATTTTTTCGACATCCTGCCAGGAGACAGCAAAGCCATCCACAGCACTATTTGTATAAGGGGGCGAAGAGATTGTTGCTAGCGTCTTTTCGGCAAGAACATAGCCAAGAGAATCAGATGTTGAAACAACGCCTGTTTTTCTAGCAGGTATATTTTTCTTAATTATTTCAATAGCTTGGTTTATGGATATCACTTTTTTACCCAGCGTTTTTCTTCATCATGTCCGCCACCCCACAGCATAGGGAAAGCATGTAAAAGTCCAGGGAAAAGTGCTTCCATACTTTCCTGTGCCCCTTTGGAACTTCCAGGTAAATTAATGATTAATGTTTTGTCGCAAATGCCAGCCAGCTCGCGTGACAACATCGCATAAGGTGTGCGTTCTTTACCATGGCGGCGTATAGTCTCAGCTAGACCAGGTGCTTCTCTTTCGATGACTTTGGCCGTTGCTTCCGGAGTTATGTCTCTAGGGCCCAAACCCGTCCCACCGGTTGTAATAACCAGATCAAAATGTTCATCTACTAGTTGCCGCAAACGATTTGATATTTGGTCTGAATCATCGGGTAAAATTTCATAGACAGGAACCGAGAGGTCTTTATCTTCCAAAAATAATTTGATGATTTTTCCGGATGTATCTTCGCGGTTTCCGGCATATGTTGAATCAGAAATAACAAGAACAGCCGATTTTAACGGTTCGGCAAAATATTCTTTAAAACTGCTTTTGCCTCCCTTTTTCTTAACTAGTTTTATATCGGAAAAAGAGATGTTTTCATCTAACGGTTTAAGCATATCGTAGACGTTTAACAGCGCCCCTGTAACTGCAGCCATAGCTTCCATTTCAACACCGGTTTTCCAGATTGCTTTTACTTCCGCTGAAATTTTTATGGTATCTTTGCCGATATCAAAACTTATACCCACCCAATCCACAGGAAGAGTATGACAAAAGACGATCCAGGCAGCTGCATTTTTCGCAGCGGTTATGCCTGCTGCCCGTGCAACCTGTAAAACATCTCCCTTGGGAACAGTTTTTTCAGTCACCCGTTTTATTGTTTCCGAATTAGCCGTTAAAATTCCTTCGGCTTTCGCATATCTTAATGTGCTGAATTTTGGACTAATATCGATCATTTTGTATTTTTAAACTATTTATTTTGCTTTTGCATATAATTGAGTAAATTACCAGAAAAATTACATTTTCAATTGACCTGGCATTTCCCGACAAAAATGTACTTACAAGTTATTCCTGAACCCAGTGCACAGATTCATCTTCCATGATTTCTTTTTTCCAGATGGGAACTTTGTGTTTAATACCTTCAACAATCTGTTCCATCGCTTTAATACTTTCATTACGATGCACGGAAGAGCAAAAAACAAAAAGAGATAGTTCTCCGGTTTTTACCAATCCGGTACTATGATATATGTGCAGGCATTTTAACGACCATTGCTCAAAAGCCTCTTCACGAATTTTTGAAAACGCTTGGTTAGCCATGTCTTCATAAGCCGAGTATTCAATTCCGGCCACATGTTTGCCCACATTTTCATCAGCGCGCACCTGCCCGAGAAAAATGGAATGGGCGCCTATGGCATGTTTAGCGCTATGTTTTGCTATCTGCTCAACGATAAAAACTGGATCGATAGCTCCCTGGATAAAATAATTTTTGGCGTTCATGGTTCTGCTTTTTTCCTCTTTCAACCAAGCTGCCAAACCGCCTGTAAGATTGAATACATTTTTAAGTTTATGATGATTTGGCAGCATTCTAATTGCCCGGACGCTGTTGATTCCATGGTCACAATAAAAAACAACCAGGCTATCGTTTTTCGATATGTTATGAATATTAGCCTGCAAATTATTTAGCGGGATGCGAACAGCATTTGGCAATTCCTCTTGGAATTCGGGTATCGAACGAACATCAATCAATTGTATTTTTTCGTTGTTTTGTAATTTTTTGTGCAGATCAACAGGGCTGATTTCATTTATTTTTTGCCGATTTGAACTGCAAAAACTTTCATAATCAAATGATTCAAAATCCGGGGCATTTTGCAAAGCCTGCTGCACAGCCTGTTCGTTTCGTTGAATGGAAAACAGCATCATTTGATTGCTCAATGCATCGAAAATCAAAACTTTCCCTGATAAAACTTCGCCTACTCCGCAGATCATTTTTATAACTTCGTTTGCCTGCAAATTACCGATAATTCCCGCAAGAACGCCAATGACACCATTTTGCGAACAATCTGGTGCTGTTTCGGGTGCCGGGGGGCTGGGAAACAGGCAGCGATAAGTTGGGCATTTCTTGCCTTGATTATCTGTAAAATTTAATACGCTCAACTGTCCCTGAAAGCGGTCTATTGATCCTGAAACAAAAGGTTTATCCAGGTAAACACAAAAATCGTTAATCAAATAACGGGTTGGAAAGTTGTCTGTAGCATCAACAATGACATCATATTGGGAAATCAAATCGCCAGCATTTTCCGGAGACACTCTTTGAATGTATGCCTTTAAAACAATATTGGGATTGAGATCCTTTAAACGATTTACCGCGGCTTCGGCTTTGAATTCTCCAACCTGTGAAAAGCCATACAACACCTGGCGATGCAAATTAGAAACCGTAACTTTATCGGGATCTACAATACCAATCCTACCGACACCGGCTCCGGATAGATACATTAATATAGGGCAGCCCAATCCGCCTGCACCGATGACCAGTACCTTTGCTTTTTTTAAAGCCTGTTGTCCTGTTTTGCCAATCTGAGGTAAAATCAAATGGCGGTGATAATACTGAATTTCCTCTTTATTTAGGTTCATGGCTGCCTTTAAAAAATCAGCCCCCCGCAAAGGGTGGCATAACCGCGACCGAATCGTTATCAAAAAGAAGGTAATTGTCTTCAACCATTTGCTGATTTACAGCCATTCTATACGTATAGTCTTTTAAATCCGGATAATTTGTGATTAATTTGTTTTTCAAGTCAGTCATATTGTCTGTGTCTTGAATCGTCAACATGTTCTTCCCCACCACATCGCTCAAAACACCAAAAAAAATTACATTAACTTGCATAGTTTTCCTTACGTTTTAATGGAAACGGTTTATGTTTGTCTGTTTAAATTAAATTCCTAGGTATTACTCTAATATCAATCCGGCTATCAATGTGATCGTCAGGTTTCGTGTGACAAAAGAAATGAAACCAACAGCAAGCGCAAATGCCAGAAGTAATAGTGTTCTCAAGTCACCCATAGAGCCAGGCCATTCCCAAAATCAAAATCTGTTTTTAAGTTTTTCCATCATCCACCTATCTGTGCCATTGAAAGATGATTTTTTGAAAAATGAATTATTTGCTGTGTACGCTGTTCCGATTCAAATCCGTCTTTTGCCCTTTTGGTCACGGCATATCTAATTGCCGTTTTTATTTCTTGATCACTTTTTCCTGAGCGCAGCATGTCTTTTAAATTAACGGCGCCATAATCATAGAGACAGGTTTTGAATGTACCGTCGGGAGTGATCCTTAAACGGCTGCATGTTGAACAGAATGTTCTGGAATGACCGGCGATGATACCGATTTTTCCCTTAAATCCGGGGATATCAAAAATCCGGGCAGTTGAACTCATTTTAAGATGTTCAATCATTTCTGGGAAAGAATTCTGCAACGTGTTGATAATTTCTTCTGCAGTATGTATTTCGTTTGAAAAGAGCCCACCATTAAATGGCATTTGTTCAATAAAACGAACTTCGATTTTATTGCTTTTGGC
>CAYPJI010000107.1:4890-7308 GCA_964411045.1 uncultured Methylobacter sp.
TCTCATTGTCATTGACGCCTTTAAGAACCACCATGTTCAGTTTAACGTTCAGATCAGTTAGCAGAATTTTTTCAATGCTATTCCATACCCGTTCAAAATCATCACGTCGGGTAATTTTATAAAAAACGTCTCGCTTTAACGAATCAAGACTGATGTTAATACTGCCTGATTTTATTATTTGAAACAATGGAATAGTGTCTTCTAAAAAATAGGCATTCGTTGTTAAATTAATTGTTTCCAGTTTTTCATATTGATTTATTCTGGTTAAAAAATCTGCCAGACCTTTACGCACAAATGGCTCGCCACCGGTAATGCGCACTTTGGTAACGCCTAAATCCAAAAACAGTCCAACCAGGTGCTCCATTTCCTGAAAACGCATAATATTATCCCGAGCTTTAAGATCGATCCCTTCCTTGGGCATGCAATAGGTACAACGGAAATTGCAGCGGTCGGTTACGGCGAGCCGCAAGTAATTTAAATGACGTCCCTGGGGATCAATCAGATGGGAAGCTGGTGAATTTTTTGGATGTGTTGTATGTAAATAATTCACGCTCGTGATACTCCTTTCAAAGTACGGGCGACCTCAATATGTCCGACGAAACCTTAGCTGTAACGTAGATAATGATTTAGTCTGTCCTCAATTATTGGCTACCGTTTTAAGATAGAGCAGTTGTATTTAGACTGACCTGCCCTCCGAAGATTTCAAAACCTCGTAGATCTAGCTCTAACACTTTTGTCCCGTCTTAAGTTGGTAGCCTCAATATTGAAAATAATAAAAGAGGATCCTTGCTCTTCACGAGGCTTTCTACTAAGCCTGATTAACCTGTGTGTTACAAATGTATAAAGCTCTGCTTAATTATCAAATTGACAGGAAAAAATAACCTGCATTTCAATTAGTTAAGCAAGTAACTTTTCTACGTTTTCAGCCCATCCGGAATAACCGATGGTAGGCAAGACCGACGCCCCTGTTTCACGCGCGGTGTCCGCATCAACATCTATACCGACCCCATTGACAAACCGGTTCATAAAATTAACCACGCAACAGATACCAACCACATCCATAAAGGCTTGCTCATTCCAGCCTGCCGCATAGATTGCATTAACATCGTCCTGAGTCACTTGTGTTGGCGTTTGGGTGAGTTTTTTGACATAGCTAAATATCGGCTTGAGCTTTTCATTTTGCGTATCAAGATCGATCTCCATATTACCGATTGTCGATTCATCAATCCCGAGCGCCGCAGCTGCAGGGGCATGTGAGTGAAAACAAAACTGGCAGGCATTCAATCCGGAAATATAGGTAAAGATAAGTTCGCGTTCGCCGTCAGACAACTGCGATTCTTTCCGCATAATGTTGTCGATCAAGCGGAGAATTAAACTACCTCTTTCAGGGTATAAGTTCATTACGTCGGGAAGATTTGTAATACCTGGGCTGGAAAGTAAAAAAGACATGATTTTCTCCTGTTAAAATAATGATGGCTTACGAAGCCACTTTGGCATTAAATTAAAATGTTTAAGTTATATAGCTTGTCCCTTCTGTTCCATCCTCCACTTTATAGACCTTGCAAGCCAACCCTCTGAGTTGGAAGTTGCCTTGTTCCTTATCACAGTATTCGTCAGAATCATGTAGGATGACCGCATCTGCCGATTTCCAGAGACTCGATAATGCAGCCTCAGGTTCTTCATTTCCTGTTGTTTCCGGGTACCACCACCCATGAGGAACCCTGACTACGTTAGGATGTGTGTCGTTACTGAGCCACGACCTGAGTTTAATTCGCTTCCCGCTAGTTGATTCCACCCATGCCCAATCCCCATCCGATAGATCCAGTTCGTAAGCCGTATCCGGATGGATTTGCATGCGAGGATCTGGCTCACGGCTACGCAGTTCTTTCGTAGACCGGCCAAGGCCAAAACTGTGAAACCAATAGTTTTCGCGCATGCCGGTGAAAAAGGTCAATGGATGTGTCTTAGCTAACTCTGGTTTCCTCACATGGCTCTCCGGTGGTTCAACCCAGCTAGGCAACGGATCATAGCCTAGTTCTTCGAAAATGCTTGAATAGAGCTCAACTTTCCCGCTAGGTGTGCCAAAGCCGGTTTGTTCGTATTTCTTGAAAGTTATTTCAGGTGCGGAAGCCCGAACCTGGGTTGATAATTTTTCCCATGTTAAACCCGCAGGCTTTAATCGTTCATCGTAGGCCTCTTCCATGTTTGCTGGCCAGTCCTTCTCTTGTCCCAGACGAACGCCAAGCTCACGCCATAACATCCAGTCATGCAGGCATTCTTCCGGTGCCTGGACCGATTGTTGTCCGCCCTGATAGACTGGAATCCAATCCCAATAATTAAACAGGTTCGGCCTTTCCAACCAGTGGGTCGCCGGCAGAATATAATCGGCGAGTTGGGCAGTGGGCGACTTAATAAGAT
>CAYPJI010000108.1:0-7303 GCA_964411045.1 uncultured Methylobacter sp.
GGGCCGGCGGCATGGAGCGGCTTTGTTTCAGGGGACTGACCGCCCCATTTCCTGCGTCCATGCAGTCATAAGCTATATCGGTCCGGATCCGGCCTTTCGCGAATGACAAAGTTGTGCCATTTCCAGCCTGTCGATAAGTATTTTTGAATGGCAGTTATAGTCACAAATTGCTCGCTCAACGTAGAGCAAACCGGCGGCGCTGGAGCATGAAGTGAGGAAGAAACCAACAGCACAAGCTGTTGGTTGGCGTCAGCTTGACCAACCAATTAGGCTGGTCCGCGTAGGCAGGGCTTCGCTCTTGATATGTCAATCTAGGCCTGGCATCTTTATTCAACAAAGGAAGTGGGGTAGGCGGTATGGACCCAAAGTGAGTCTGGCCCCAACTTCTGTACTATGCACATTGCGCGCTTGACCTTTTTCTTAGTGCCGTCAACGGTATTTCCATAGATGTTCAAACTTTGGATAGACTGCGAAATGGTTGCTGTAATTACCGAGCGTCCGTTATAGCCTTTTTCACCTCCATCTGCCGTGGCGGCGTCTAGTGCTTCCAATTCTTTTTGACCTGTTTGCGAGTTCAGTAGGAACATTACGGCCTTATTCATTGAGTCGTCATCTTGAAACGTTGACTTTCCCACTGGAGCGGTTGTCGTTACGTGTCTGAAGGCATGTCCTACGTCCGAACTTCTACCTTTATAGTCATACTCACCGGTACCCATTGCTGTCGTACTGTTGAATTGATCGTTGGTCACGTCGTTTCGCACTCTCAGCAGGTGGCTGAAGTAGTGATCGTTTGCCATATCAATGGCGCTTTTAACATCTGCTTTGTTGTAAATCTTCTTTACTGGCATATAACCTCCAATGTGTGACAGGCAACGATTAATTGTCAAGTATGCTAAGACGAGATAACTTTAAAGCTATCTCGGATACAAGTATCCAGGCGTGGCGCGAGGCCTAACAAGTCATTAAACAGACCAGGAAAAGTACATCTTTTCCTGTTTGACTGTCAAGAATAGCGCTTCAGTCTTTGATATTCCAAACGGTATAACCAACATTTTATGTATGATGAACCGATCGGGATAATTCCAAAAACTACATTTCGAATGACTGAAATAAGATTTTCAACCGACATTTAAAAATTTGAATCAATTGGCTGATTTGTGTCGTACTGAGAAGGTCACTATCAGTTTCAATCTAAACCAGCATATTAGAAATATCAGATCAAGTTCAACGTTTTATACATAGTCCGACCTATTTACTTCATTGCCTTAAAAGTCAGCGATCAGTTGCGGCCTTTCACATCTGGCTGCGCAAGCTCAACGGGCGCATATCCGTCCAGACTTCCTTGATGTAGTCGAGGCATGTCTGTTTGTCGCCGGTTTTATCCACTGTCTTCCAGCCGTCGGGAATTTCTTTGTAATCGGGCCAGATCGAGTATTGTTCCTCATGGTTGACCACGACCTGATAGATAGTGTTGTCTTCTTGGTTATTATTAGCCATTTTTGATGCCTTATTAAAACTCTATGAACTGATGCTCTTCAGTTATGAATTAGACGACCGGCAGGTCATTTAACCTCAGCATTATTTTTATCCCACGCCGTTTTTTTCACCTGCTTGCAGGAATACAGCAGGCTTTCCATTAAAAATAACCATGGGAAACGATCTATCGTAAAGGGCGCTTTGCATTCTTTTTAGAAACTGATGTTACGCCGTTGTAGGGTCGAATTCATTCGACCCGGGGCAACCCGAGATAGACAGGCAGTGCGAATACCCGCAAGGGGCACCAGTAAATTCGCACCTACACGGCAGACTGAATGCGCCTGGAGCGCCTGCTGGCGGATTCGCCCCCGCATTGCTTGCAGCATCAGACTAAAATTAAAAAACTATGTCATATAACCTATCAAGTACGGCATATGACATAGTTTTTATGGCTTGTCACGAAACCGCTCTAACTGATGGAATGAGCGCCAGGCCGCATAACTTAAAGGTTTGGCCGTAATTGGCACTGTATTTGCTAAAGAGATTAAGGGGATTTCCCCTCTTAATTTCCATAGCAGCATCATTCTTGAATATCAAAGGAATTGATTTGACGATGAATTTATTTCCCGATCAGAGCTTGTCATCGTGTTTTCTTCAGCATCAAAAGGATTTGATGCAATTTTTGACGTACAAGGTACAGTGCGCCGAAACCGCAACGGATTTAACTCAGGAAACTTATTTGCGTGTTGCCCGCCATCGAAAAGCGGACACTATCGAAAATATGCGCGCCTATTTATTTCGGATCGCCAATAATCTTGCCCTTGACCATCTTCGCAGCCGGGCACGGCTGCTTCAGCGCGACGCCGGACCGGTTACGGACGATTTCATCTGCGAGGCGCCCGAGCCGGAGACCGTATTGGCCAACCGTCAGCAACTGGAGATGCTTGAACAGATCATTTACGGTCTGCCGCCGAAATGCCGCGAGGTCTTCTTGATGTGCCGCGTGGAAGGCAAAAGTTATACGGAGATCGGCGATGCGCTTGGCATCTCGCCCCGTACCGTGGAAAGTCACATGCGCAAGGCTCTCGAGCAGATCCGCAAACAGATCGACTGACCCGCTCCGGATGACAGAGCAAAAATAGTTCCTCCGTAATAAGGGAGAGGCGCTTGTCAGACGTCTTATTGACATGTCCTTTTCTGTCTATTGAGGTACTGCAATACCCGGCCATGCGCATCAAGAACTCTTCAGAACAGCCCCCATGTGTTTCCGAGCAGGCGTCCGTCTGGTTTGCGCGCCTGCAGGCGGATGACGTGACGGCCGAAGAACAGGCCCGCTTCAAAAGCTGGTATCGGGCAAGCCGCGAACATGCCAGGGCTTATGACAGGATGCAGGTGCTCTGGGAAATGCTGGAAGCGCCCGCGCAGCGGGCGCAGGCAAAAGTCGAAGCCGAGCAGGTGCCCGAGGCGCCGCCGCCTTTGGCGAATAAAAGTCCGCATTCCCGGCGCTTCATGGCCGCTTCCTCGCTGATTTTAGGGGTTGCCGTATTGCTGTCCAATCAATTGTCGACACTTTACCAGAACTGGCAAAGCGATTATCACACAGGGCCGGGTGAACGCCTGACCGTTGCTCTCGATGACGGCTCCCGGATCACGCTGAACACCGATACGGCGCTGAACGTGGATTTCTCGGCGGCGCAACGGCGGATCGAACTGCTGCGCGGCGAGGGCTATTTCGACGTGGCGCCGAATAAAAGCCGCCCGTTTATCGTCACTAACGGCACAGCCAGCGCCCGCGCCGTAGGCACGGCTTTCAGCGTCAGGGATTTTGCCGACGCCATGCGCGTGATCGTCAGCGCAGGAACGGTGGAAGTATCTTCAAACAATGCCCATCAAGCCGTTCTGGTGCATCTGAATCAGCAGGTCAGTTATCAGCAGGGCCGGATCGGGCCGGTCAAGCCGGCCAATATCCTGGAAGCGCTGGCCTGGCAGCGCGGACAATTGATTTTTAACCGTCAGCCCTTAGCGACGGTGATCGATGAAGTCAATCGTTACCGGCGCGGCCAGATTCTGCTCATCAACCCGGAACTGAAAGAACGCATCGTCAGCGGCGTGTTCGATACCAATGAGCCGAACGCTGCGGTTGACGGGATCAAGGCAACGTTAAAGATAAACGCCCTGAACCTGTCCGAGCGCCTGGTTCTGCTTTATTAGGCGCTGATGGGGTGTATCCGGATAAATTAAGCGGTTCAGCTGCCAGGTCATCTTCCATAAAAAAATTTCAAACTTCCTTGCATTTTTTTCAACTTCGGCTAAGGGAAAATCCAAGACTCGTCGTCTTTAGTCATAAGTAACGCTTGATAACAAAAAAGAGAAATACAGCATGAAATTATCAAAAAGCCGTAAACAGGGGCAAAAAACTATCAAAGCGGCAGGGGTTCTGACCATTCTGCTTGCCGCGGGACAAGACGGCTATGCCGCCGATGCCGGCAAAGCGGTGCAATTCAACATTCCGGCGCAATCTTTATCAAGCGCATTGACCCGCTTTGCCGCCGATGCCAAGCTGCAGGTGCTTTATGACAGCGCTGTCGCCGAACACCTGCAGGCGCCCGCGCTTAACGGCAGTTATACGCCGGAACAGGCGCTGGGGAAGCTGCTGAAAGGCACTGGACTCAACTACCGGTACAGCGATGATAAGACCATCACTTTGAATGCGCCAAGCCATCAGGGCCAGGTGCAGAAGGTGAATGCGACCACATTGCAGGCGATGACCGTAGTAGGAAAAAACGAGGCGGACGATACCACGGCTTATACCGTCACCCATGCGGCCACCGCCACCAAAACCGATACGCCGATCATGGAAACGCCGATGTCCATTCAGGTTATCCCAAAGTCCGTGACAGATGACCAGCAAACCATTACGGTGGAAGAAAGCTTGCGCAACGTGAGCAGTGTTGTGCCGCGCCTTTCAACGGTCTCTCCCAATTTTGAACCTACCCTGATCCGCGGCTTCGCGGCGCGGCAGTTCATCGATGGCTTTAACCAGTATCTGAATGCCGGAGACCAGGGCAGCATGGTCAATATCGAGCGGATTGAAGTGCTGAAAGGCGCCAATGCGGTGCTTTACGCCGGCGGCAACGGTTCGCCGGTGGGCGGCATGATCAACCTGGTTTCCAAGTTGCCGAAAAAGGAAGCGTTTTATGAAGTGGGCGTCAAAGCCGGGCTGTATGATTTTGCTCAGCCGTTTGTGGACTTGAACCAGCCGATCAACGACAACATCCTGTTCCGTTTCACGGGCGAATACACGAACAGTAGCAGCAATATCGACGTGCTCGACACGGACCGGTTCAATGTCAATCCTACCCTGACCTTCACTAACAACGACGATACCACTTTCACCCTGCAGGGCAAGTTTTCACGATGGGAGCAGCAGGACTACCAGGGCTTGCCGGCGACCGGCGCCGTTGCGGGCAATTTCAGGATCCGGCCGGAACTGTTCATCGGTCCGGATGATATCGCAAAGAGCAACTCGGAATTCTATGGCGTCTGGGGTACGCTGGATCACAAGCTGAATGATATCTGGTCGTTCACCGCTAAAGGACGCTATTCTCATTCCAAATTCGATACCCTGTCGCAGAATTTGCTCGGCAAGGGCTTTAGCTTCGGAGCCGATGAGCCGCTCGTTCCCCCGTCGACATGGGGGCTGGTCAATAGCGAGCTGGGCCAGGAGCAGGAAGAAAAAAGCGTTCAGGTTTATGGGACGGCTAAATTCGATCTGGGCCCGACCAAGAATACCGTACTGTTGGGCGCCGACTTCACCGAATTGGATGACGACGGCTTCATGGATTTCGACATGATGCCCGTCGCCTTTATAGACCTGACCGCTCCGGACTTTTCGGTTCCGTACAGCTATCCGGGCACGCGTCAACAAACTCAATTTACCCGAAACACGACTTATGGCGGCTATGTGCAGCTGCAAAGCACGATCTATGATCGTCTGCACTTGCTGGCAAGCGTGCGTAGAGCCAATGTCACGACCGATTTTGTCAACACGGCTAGCGGGTCAAGATTCAATTCCGATGAGGGACGTTTCCTGCCTAATGTCGGCGGACTCATTGACATAACGGACGAGTTTTCGCTGTTTGTCGACTACAGCGAAGGCATGCGCGGCCAGGGCGGTGCCAATTATGCTTCAACGCCCAAGCCTGAGCTTTCCAATCAGATCGAAGCGGGCGTAAAGTTTGATATTGCCGAGCAGCTGACAGGGCAATTGGCGGTCTATCAGATTGAGCGGGAAAACGTCAGGGTCACGGATTTCACAGATGCTCAATTCCGGTCGGTCACCAAAGGGCAGCAGCGTTCAACGGGCATCGAGACCGATATGACATGGCAGGTTACCGAAGGCTTGAGTCTGTTGGGAAATTATGCCTTTACCGAAGCGGAATTCACCGACAATCTGGCGGGAGTGCCTGACGGCAACCGTCTGCCGGGCGTGCCGAAGCATTCCGGCCGTTTCTGGGCCAATTACGCTTTTCAGGACGCGATGTTGAGAGGATGGAGCATAGGTTCCGGAATTTATGCGCAATCAAGCGCCTATGTGGACAAAGCCAATTTATTCACAACTGAGAGCTTTTACACCATAGATGCGGACATCGCTTACAGAACAAAAGCTTACAAGCTGGGCGTCTCGATCAAGAACCTGACCGACAACGATTATTTTCAGCGGCTGAATTACTTCGATACCCGCGTGACGCCTTCCCAGGGCACGACCGTCTATTTCAGCGGCTCAGTGATCTTCTGACGTTTTCGGCAATTCCCGATGGCTGTCAATCGCGCCATCGGGATTCACATTAATACCACCAATCAGGACTATTTTATGGATCGTCGACAATTTACCAAGCTGGCATTATTTGCCGCTTTCCTCGCGCCTTTGGGCAACAGCGTTAAAGCGGCCGAAAGCGATGAACAAAGGAAAATCAAGGCTAAAGCGGATTCTATGCAGGCGCATAAAGCGTTAATGAGCGATCCGGACATAAAAATGATGGGGAATGAAAAAATTGCGATGCTTTTATACCCCGGCTTTTATGCGCCGGATCTGATTAACCCGCAGTTTTTGTTTTCCGCCATGATGGGCGCCGAAGTGTACCTGATTTCTCCCACCGATGACCTGACGCCGGTGTCTTGCGGTAATTTTTCAATTGTCCCTACGCACAGGCAAAGCGAATGTCCGGAAAAACTGGATATCTTATTTGTTCCCGGCGGTGCAGCCGGCACACTGGAAGCCATGAAAAACAAGCCGTTTATCGATTTCATCAAAACCAAAGCGGCTAATTCCAGATACATTACCAGCGTCTGCACCGGCAGTTTGCTGCTCGGCAAGGCCGGCCTGTTAAAAGGCAAAAAGGCCACTTCCCATTGGACGACGCTGGAATTATTGAAAAAGTTCGGAGCGACGCCCGTGAACGAGCGCGTGGTCTGGGACGGTAATCTGGTAACCGGCGGCGGCGTTACGGCCGGGATTGATCTGGGCCTGCAAATTATCGGCGCTTTACGCGGCAAGGAATATGCTGAAGCCATTCAACTGCAATCCGAATATGATCCAGTGCCGCCCTATAACGCCGGCTCACCTGAAAAAGCGCCCGCTTTGGTCCGGGACAGCGTCAGGGGGATATTTGCGCCGTTAGTGCTGGATATGGAACTGGAAATTTAATATCTCCTGTTCTCAAGTTTCGAGCGGGGGCGCCGTTATGCCCCTGCCTCTGGTCATTTCCGGCATTAACTCCTGCCTTAACAGCGGGTAGACCTAATGTTGGTTATTAGCCTGCAAGCG
>CAYPJI010000109.1:0-7283 GCA_964411045.1 uncultured Methylobacter sp.
ACCGCGCCCAGAACCACGACGATCAATCCGGCGGCCGGTCCGTTGATTGTCACGTACGAGCCATTGATGCGCGAAACCAGCATGCCGCCGATAATGGCTGTAATAATCCCGGCCGAAGGCGGGAACCCGGATGCCATCGAAATGCCCAAGCATAATGGCAAGGCAATAAGAAATACCAGAAACCCGGATAGCAAATCGCTGCGCCAGTGCTCTTTCAAGCCAGTCAGTCCGGTTTTAGGTAATGCCGATAGCGAAGTCTTGATCATGTTAAGTCCTCACAATATTAAAAATTTGTGTATTCAGAATACTGATAAAGCACTTATCATGCCAAATTATATGGCCAAACTTAACCTTATGATTTATTAAGAAAAATATTGATTTATTAATTTATCGGACGGGGGTAATTAAAAAAGAAAAGGTGCAAAACCACCATCATCGGTTTATTTGCACCGATGAACTGAGAAGTACGCATTGCATACTTTTCAAATTGATTAAAGCTGGCGAATTCATTTCAATATCCGCAATAAGCCAATTCATATAAGTTTTTGTACTGATTTACTGGGTAAATGCTTTTCGATATAAATCTGACATAAATGAAAATGAGTTTTCAGGATTCTAATCTCACCCAAGGACAGAACAGTGACGGGCGTTATCATGGCTAGAAAAATTCATTGGCATTTTTACTTTGTTAACTCTACTGATAAAGCCATAAACCAAATCGATCGATTATGAATGTAAAAAAAATCGTCTTATCCGTTCTGCTGTTATTTGGGGGAATCCTGACCGTCAAACTTGGTATTGACGCCTTTAGCGCTGCCGTGCCTGAAACCGTTACGCAAGCCCGGACGAATATACCTCAAAATGTTAATCTGATTGACGACAGAACTTTTGACATGCCCGGTTCGGGTAATTGCGATGGCTGCCATGCCCAACCTGGCCACTCTGCCGAGGCCATGGGATCGCCGCCGGTGATTTATGACCAGCGCATACAGCGGATATGAAAAAATCAATTTGGCTGAAGGCGATGCCCTGGTCATAGTGGACCTGCAAAATGATTTTTTGCCTGGCGGCAGCCTGCCTGTGCCTGGCGGGGAGCAGGTGATACCGGCCCTGAACGGTTACATTGAGCGATTTGCCCGTCACGGGTTGCCCATATTCGCAACGCGCGATTGGCATCCGAAAAATCACAGTTCCTTTATTGAGCAGGGCGGACCGTGGCCTGAGCACTGCGTTATCAGCACTAAAGGCGCGGAATTTTCGGCTGCCCTGCATCTTCCGGCTTCCGTACGGATTATCTCGGCAGGAACTGAAGTTGAGCGCGACGGCTATTCGGCCTTCGAGACGCCTTCCTGCAAACAGCAGCTCGACAGCGTGGGTGCCAGACGTCTGTTCGTCGGCGGGCTTGCCACCGATTATTGCGTTTTGAATACAGTGCGCGATGCGCTGGCTCTGAACTATCAAGTCTTCTTGCTGACCGATGCCGTGCGGGCCATTAATGTTCAGCCCCAGGATGGTCAAAAAGCCATCGACGAAATGATTCAAAAGGGCGCTAAACTCATTACCTTATCCATGATTCCATGACCTCCGGCAGTGCATTGCTGACTGATCTCTATCAGTTGACCATGCTGCAGGGTTATTATGAACGGAACAGGGAAGAGCTCGCGGTCTTCGAGTTTTTTGTCCGGAAACTGCCCAAGACCCGCGGCTATATGGTCGCGGCGGGGCTTGCCCAGGCTTTGATTTATCTCCAGGAACTGCAATTCTCCCCAAATGAAATTGACTGGCTCGCCAGTACCGGACAGTTCAAGCCGGCTGTGCTCGATCGGCTCGCCGCCTTCAGATTTACCGGCGATGTGCATGCAATGCCCGAAGGCTCCGTATTTTTTCCGCATGAGCCGATTTTGCGTATTACTGCGCCGCTGCCGGAAGCGCAGCTGGTCGAAAGCAGGCTCATCAATCTGCTCCATTTCCAGACCCTGATTGCTTCCAAGGCCGCGCGCTCGGTGTTGATCGCGCCGGACAAACTGCTCGTTGATTTCGGCATGCGCCGCGCACATGGCAGCGAGGCTGCGCTGCTGGCGGCACGAGCCAGTTATCTGGTCGGCTTCGACGGTACCGCGACGGTGAATGCCGGTATGTATTTCGATATCCCGGTTTACGGCACGATGGCGCATTCCTTTGTACAAACATACAACAGCGAAAGCGAGGCCTTTATCGATTTCGCAAAGGCCAATCCCGATAATGTCGTGTTGTTGATCGACACCTACGATACCGAGGCGGCCGCGCAGAAAGTCGTCGATCTGGCCGATACGCTACGCCCGCAAGGCATAACAATTAAAGGCGTGCGCATCGATAGCGGCGATCTGGCCGAACACGCCGCAAAAGTCAGAAAGATTCTCGACCAGGGCGGTCTTCAGCAGGCCACCATTTTTGCCAGCGGCAGCATTGATGAATACAAGCTTGAAGCATTGACGGCGCAACAGGCGCCGATAGACGGTTTCGGCATCGGCACGCACCTGGATACTTCGGCCGATGCGCCTTATTTCGACTGCGCTTATAAATTGCAGGAATATGCAGGCATCGCCAGGCGCAAACGCTCGGAGGGCAAGGCAACCTGGCCCGGACGCAAACAGGTCTATCGCAATTATGATGACAATGGCTTCATGCGCGGCGATACCGTGACGGTTGAAAACGCTCCATGCACAGGAGAGCCGTTGCTGCAACCGGTCATGCAGGCCGGACGAATCGTGACGCCGCAGCCTTCGCTGACGGAATCCAGGGAATATGCCAGAAAACAGTTAAGCCAATTGCCAGAGGCATTACGCCGACTTTCTGACACGCCCGAGTATCCGGTGATTATTTCTGCCGAACTGCAAGCGCTGGCGAAAAGCGTGGACGAACAAATCCTTCTTTAATCGATTTCCCTACACGGTAAAGCTGAACGTTGTTTTGGAATTAAGGTGTTGCCCGTCTATGGCTTTTATGAAACATCAGCAGCAGCAATGCCAGCATTGAAAACGCTGCGCCGGCATAGAATGTCATATCCGCGCCATAACGATCCCACAGCCATCCTGCAATGACGCTGGCCAGCAGCATAAACAGGCCGGTTACAAAATTGAACAGTCCGAATGCCGTACCTTTCGACTCCTGAGGCGTGGCAGCGGCAACCATGGTCGCCAGAATGCCTTGCGTAAATCCCATGTGCAGCCCCCATAAAGCGACGCCGCACATGACGACCGGAACTGAGTGGCTCCGGGCCAGTGCTAAATCAGCCAAAGTCAGCAAAGCGAGACCCGCGGCCAGCAAGTACTTCTTGCTCACATGGTCCGATAAAACGCCGACGGGATAAGCCGATAGGGCATAGAACAGGTTCATCACGACCATGACCAAGGGAATCCAGGTGACGGACAGGCCTGTTTGCCCGGCCCGCAGTACCAGAAATGCCTCGCTGAACCGGGTCAGCGTAAAGACGGCGCCTATGGCGACAACCCACCAGTACTGTCTTGGGAAATCCTTAAGAAAAGCCAGTCGCAGGGGCGAACGGAACTGGCGCGGTCCGGCTTTCGCAACGGGTTCCTTGACGCCGGCCATAATTAAAACAATCGTGATTGCTGCAGGCACAACGGCAAACCACAATACCGCCTTCATGTCGTCATGGTAAAGATACAGCAACACTATGGCAGCAAGAGGGCCGAGAAACGCGCCCACTGTATCCATGGATTGGCGAAGGCCAAAACAGGCGCCGCGAATGTCTGAAGGCGCCACATCGGCAATCAGGGCGTCGCGCGGAGCACCTCGAACGCCCTTGCCGATCCTGTCCAGGAAGCGCGCCGTAAAGACCGTTTCTACGGAACTTGCGAGAGGAAACAAGGGCTTAGTAAGCGCCGCCATGCCATAGCCGGCCAGAATAAGCCATTTCCGGCGGCCAAAAAAATCACTTAACGCGCCTGAAAATATTTTCACAATCAGTGCAGCCGCCTCTGCAATGCCTTCGATAAATCCGACGGTCAAGGCATTTGCACCCAGCACAGTAACCAGAAACACCGGCAATATGCTGTGTACCAGTTCTGAAGACAAATCCATGAACAGGCTGACATAGCCCAGCGTCCAGACGGTACGCGGGATTTTCGATGATTCTCTTACAAACACAAATCTATCCTTATCCCATCAGGCATTGATCGTAAACGCATATAAAATCGAAGCCGCGAATAAAAATACCAGCCAGGCCGCCGCCGCCATAACCGAGCGGTTGCGGGCAAGCACGACAGCATAAATTGCCTTCAGCAGATTATTACTGCCGCTGGCCAGTATCACGGCGGAAACAATGGCCGAAGCGGATACAGTGAATTCGCCGCTCAGCAGCGACAGAATAAAAGGATCGATATCGGTAAAACCGACGACGATAGCCAGAAAATTCAGTCCGCGGCCGCCATAGTTGCTGGTTACGTATTGCGTGATGGCGGCAAACATCATAAACGACAATGCGAACACAATGGCAGTCGATAACTCCAGAGGATGCTCAATAGTGCCCGCAGCGGAGGGCTGCGATAAATCGTCCCTGAAGCGGAACAAGGCGAAAACTGTGCAGATAGACAACAGAATGGCTGCAAGAAACGGAGCCAGCAGGCGCTGGCCGGCAGCAGGGGCAAAAAGGAAAATAATGGCCAGCAGTCGGATATACATCATGGCCGTTGCCATAATCAGTGCCGATGAGACAAAGGGAGCGGCCTCCGCCAGATGATGAGCGCGGCGTCCGATAACAACGGTGGCGACGGTGCTGGAATAAAGACCGCTCAAAATACCGGTTATCATCAGGCTGCGGCTCTTGAAAAAATAAGTATTGATCAGGTAGCTCAAGTAAGAGAATCCGGACACGATGATCACCGCCAGCCAGACTTTGTCATAAGTAACGGGCATCATCGGCGCGATGGGCTCGTTGGGCAGCAGCGGCAGAATGACGCCGGAAATGATCAGGAATTTGGCCAGCGTTACGATTTCCTCATTGGCCAGTTTATCGGAAATACGATGGATCAACGGCTTCTCGCCGAGCATTAAAATCAGCAAAACGATAAAAAGTATCAGAAACCAGCTGGGGAAAAGGCTGACGATAGGCCCTGTCAGATAAATCAGCAGCGCAAGCAAGGCACTGAACAGCGACAGCATCTCTTTCGAGGATAACCGCCAGTAATAGATCAGCAGCATGCTTCCGAGCAGAAGCAGGCCGGAGCCGAACAAAACATGCGTGACATCGATGGTATACAGAATGAAACCCAGCAAGCCGATCAGAACAAAAGTTCGCGTGCTGCCAAAATGGAATTTATACTGATTCATGCGTTGATAACGGCGAAATTCCAGGCCGACTACAAAAGAGAATGCCACAGTCAGGGCAAACTCAATCAAGAGGGGAGGAATGGCGTCTGGAAATTCCATGATCTGATCCTTGAGCAGCTATTGCGGGCAAGATAATGCCGAATCTTGAAATATTGGACTCCGATTGACAGGCATCTATCACCGGACATTTTTTTATTTCCATATTGCTCTTTATGAGATTTAATAATGCACCTGTTCATTTGCGCCTTGACGATAAAGAGAAGGGTATTGACTTAAGTACATTTACTAATTATGTTGCGCGCACAAATGCGATATAAGTACCGCCACTCGAACGTATGCACCTCAGAGTCTTCAGTCCCGGTATGTTTATATCGCGTTGAGTCATTGCCTCAGACTGCAATGATCGGCTCTTGGTCGAGTAACATTTTTAACATGATGTTTGTATAATTTTGCTTTTCAAGCATTGTTGCAGACACTGAATAACAATTTTTTTATGGTCGATTAAAAAATGAATATGAAAGCATCTCAAGCTGAATCAGATAAAGCTCTTTTAGAGGACGCCGCCCAGGATCAATCTGCGCCGGAACCCGAGGCTAGCAGCGACGCCAAAGGTGAAATTGACCTTGATATCGAAGATTTCGATTTAAGTGAAGATTACGTCATGATACCGGCAGAAAATGACAAAGTAGCCAAGAAGATGGCCGCGCGAAGAAAAATTGAAATGTATTGGGAGAAAAAAAGATTGAAAGAACAGCTAGGCGAGTTCGATGATTTTGACCTTGATTTCGATTTTTAACCGTTACTGCATAAATAAAATTAACTTAGTCTGCCCTTGAACATTTAAAACGAAATTCTCGATGCCTTGCAAATTTCCCTGATCAAGGGAAATTGCTCTCCATAATTAGATCACCTTGAAATTGTATTTCTCATCAGCCTGTTTTTTTAATTGTTTCTCTCCATTAAAAACTACTGAATCTAAGATAACCGCATAAGTAGTCATTCGAATTATGCGGCTTTCAAGAATGCGGTATAAGCGTCTTTGTTATTTCAGATTTCGATAGCCGGCGCATAAGCCGCGCCATTCTTGTCAAGATATAGCGATGACCTGGATGGCGCGATATTCCCTCTCAACAGGGCTGCCGGCAGGAAGTTATGAACCGACATTGTCGATTGCATTGATGAGTAAAATGGCGAGGGCATGACAATGAGAGAGATGCAGCAAATGCTGTCGGATATTGAATGGGAGGTCAAGTTAACCCGCAATATGATCGGTAGGGCAGCATTGAGCGATCGTGTCATGGCCGCCATAAGGCATGTGCCAAGGCACAAATTCATACCCGATGCCTTGCGCGAGTACGCCTACCAGAATGGGCCCGTACCGATAGGTTTTGGGCAGACGATATCACAGCCCTACATTGTCGCCTTGATGAGCGACTTATTAAATACCAAGCCCTCGGATGTTGTGCTGGAGATTGGTACAGGCTCGGGTTATCAGGCTGCGATCCTTTCCGAATTGGTCAGGCAGGTCTATAGCATTGAAGTGATTGAGGATCTGGCGACAATGGCGCGCGCCCATCTGCATGAGTTGGGCTACGACAACGTAGAGATCCGGGCCGGCGACGGAAACCTGGGCTGGCCGGAGCATGCGCCCTATGACGGTGTCATAGTTACTGCTGCGGCGCCGCATATCCCTCAAGCCCTGATTGATCAATTGCGCGCAGGCGCCCGTTTGGTCATCCCTTTGGGCCAGCCTTACAGCGCTCAGGAACTGATGGTCGTGGAGAAAAAACCGAATGGGGAAATCGAAACTCAGGAAATTCTTGACGTCGCGTTCGTGCCATTAGTCGAAGTGCCGCGCTCCGGCACGTCTCATAAATCAGACAGGCAAAATCCAATTTAGGGTACGAGACTGTGAAAGTATTCAAAATTTTTCTCTTTGACGTCTATATGCT